>PAFP01000017.1 GCA_002704185.1 Candidatus Pelagibacter sp. | reverse complement strand
GGTCCCTTCGTCTATCGGTTAGGACACGTGGTTTTCATCCTCGAAAGAGGGGTTCGATTCCCCTAGGGACCGCCATAATTTCTAAATTATGACTTATTATGTCTATTTAATTAAGACTTTAGTGTTAGTTTTAATTAAATACTTCAAATTTAGATTTGCTAAGAAAAAACTATCTTTTAAGGAGACATTTATAACATATTCTGTTTATCCGGAGGATGTATTTTGGTGCATGTTTGGACCTATTTTAAATAAAAATTTTATTATTTGCCCACCAGAAAAGGCTATAAATTTTGGATTCGAAAGTGATCCGAGAATTGCATACGAAATTAATCAGAATAAAAAACCTTTTGGTTGTCATAACTGGACAAGATACGACAAAGTTTTCATTTCAGGGCTATTAAATGATAAATAATAAAAATAAAATATGTATTATTTATTCTCACCACAAATTAGGTGATATAATATGGCAGTTACCATACATTAAATCTATTAGCGAGCATTATGACAAAAGCGTTACTTTAATAACAAGACCTCAGACTCAGGCAAAAGATATTTTTAAAGATATAAATTATATAGAACAAATTGAATATAATAAATTTAGAAAAAATTTATATTATTGGATAGATGTGTATAATTTATACAAATTTTTTAGAAAAAATAAATATAGTCACGTATATTTATTAGATAAAATTTCTAGACCAGCTATTTCTGCGCGACTTGCAGGAATCAAAAATATAATAGGCATTGGTATTGGATCACAATCAAAATGGATAACTAATAAAAAATTTTTATTTAAATCGGAGTTTAAATACAATTTTTCAACTCAATCTAAAAAATTTTTGGAACTTCAGGGTATAAAAGTAAATGATAAAAAGCCTTACATTGAATTTAGCGATGAAAGTTTAAATAAAATTCAATTAACTTTCAATCTTGAAAATAAAAAATATATTGCATTTGGTATTGATGCCTTCGATAAGTGGAAAATATGGTATGAAGAATATTTTGCAAAACTTGCAGATCTAATAGTTGAAAATAGATTAGCAGAAAAAATATTTCTTATTTGTAAAAAAGAAAACCAAAGATATGCAAAAAAAATAATTGAATTATCAAAGCATGAAAATTTTATAGATTGTAGCGACTTAAAACTCCTTGAAATAATTAAGTGCTTAAAACATTGTAACTTTTTTGTAGGCAATGATAGTGGACCGTTAAATTTGAGTTCAGCACTTGGTATTAAAAGCTTTGGTCTTGTAGCAAATACAAGTGTAAAACAATTAGAAAATAGTAATGCAGACATAATTCTATCAAAAAATTACGATACATCCGTCGATGTAGGTATTTATAAAATCGGTGATAATTTTAAAAAAGACAGAGAACTTATGAGAAATATAACTGTCGATCAAGTATTAACGCATATACAAGGAAAAATTTAGTTGGAAAATTTAGTAATTATTGGTGCTGGTTTTAGTACGGCGGTATTAACAAAATATTTAAATGTAAAGGACCCTTTGATTATTGATAAGGGTAGAGGTCCAGGAGGCAGGTGTTCATCGAGAAGAGTGGAAGATATTGGAATATTTGACCATGGGTTACAATATGTAAGTGATAAAAATAGTCAGTTTATATATTTTTTAAAAGATCAATTAAAAAGTAATTTAGTAGAATGGAATGGAACATTTTATAATGAAAATAATGAATTAAATAATTCTAAGAAATTTATTGGTAAAAATGGTAATAATGAATTAGTTAAATGCTTATTAAAATCTAAACAACAGTTATATGAAACAAAAGTAAATCAACTAATTTTTAAGGATAAATATTGGAAAATAATTTTAAGTGATAATAAGCAATTGGAAACTAAAAAAGTTATTATTACAATACCCGAAGAACAATGCTGTAATTTATTGGAGGATATATATGAAATAAAAAATAATAATAAAACCTCATCAAATATTACTTTAATGATNGCAACAAAAAAAAATAAAAATAAAGNTTTTGCAGGTAGAAAATATAATAATAAAATTATTTCATGGATTGCAAATGAAAGCTCAAAAAACAGACAAATTAATAATAATTCTTTAACTCTGTATACTATTAAATCGACTGATGTATTTGCTAAAAAAAATTGTTTAGATTATTACAATCAAAAGCAAGTCATTAAAAATGAGATGCTTAATAAGTCCTTAGATATTTTAGAATTAAATAAATCTGAAGTTCAACATTGTGATATCCATAGTTGGAGGCTGGCCTATAAAAAAAATGATTTTATTCATGACGTTATATGGGATCAAAACAAGGGTCTTGGTGTATGTGGTGATTGGATTTCTGGACCAAAATTAGAAAATAGTTGGTATAATGCAAAAAAGTTAGCAGACATTTATAACAATTCGTAAAGTTTTTTAATTAAATTTACTCCTCTAGCATCAGAACCCATCGTAGGATTTATCTTTCTAGTAATAAATGAAATACCAATACCTTCTTTTGGATCTGCAAATCCTATAGAGCCACCCCATCCGTTATGACCAAAAGAATCTTTGTTTTTTCCAAACATCCAACCACCTCTCAAAATTAGTCCACAATGGGTCCATTTAATATTCATTTTCAAATTATTATCAATTTTATTACTTGTTTGTTTAAGTAACATTTCAAAAGTATTTTTTTTGATAATATTATGAGTATCATTCTTTAAATCATTTGCTAAAAAATCGAAAAAACTCGCAATTGCTAAGGCAGAGCCATGTCCACCCAAAGAGGGTACTATACCTTTTCTGAAATTTTTAGAATTAAAAAAATTTATATCATGAGAAGGGTTGTTGAAAGTTGTCAACTCATCATAATTTTTAATTTTATTACTTACTTCCGGACAGATTAAATCATAACAATTTCTATTATTGTTATTTTTAAAATAAAAATTAAATTTTTTATCTTTAATAACTTCTTGGTGTAAAAAATCATCTATATCTAACCCTGTAACCAACTTGATTACATTGCAAATAATATATCCATGTGTTTTTGCATGATAAAAATTAAATTTTCCTGGTATATGATCTGGCTCTTGGTTTTCTAAAAGTGTATTAATCTTTTCCCAGTCAAGAAGATCTTCATTGCTAACTTTAGTTTTAAAACGATAAACACCAGACTGATGAGACAAAACATGTCTTAATGTTATGTTTTTTTTGTTAGCATTTCCAAATTTCTTCCAATAAAAAGATATTTCTTTATCAATATCAATTTCTTTTTTATCTAATAATTTTAGCAAGCAACCGCAATATATACCCTTGCTTAATGAGAATGTGTTAACAATAGTATTTTCATTCCATGCGTTATCTAAGTTTACAGATTTACCAAATATATTTACAAGTATTTTTTGATTCTTAACTACAGAAAAACTTGCACCTTCATCTTCTTCTCTTAAATATTCTTTAAATAAATTTTTAATTGGTAAAAAATTGTTCTCATAATTTCCTTGCACTCGCATTAAATCGCTAATTTGAACGCAAAATTTCTTCCAAGGCTTGTTTTCAAATCCTGACAAAATCTTGCAGCCTCAGCACCATCAATTATTCTGTGGTCATAAGAAAGAGAGATCGGCATCATCATTCTTCTTTGAAATTTACCATTAATAAAAACTTGTTTATTCTCGGTTCTTCCAACTCCTAAAATACAAACTTCTGGTGGATTTATAATTGGGGTAAAAAAACTTCCACCAATACCTCCTAAAGATGAAATTGTCATAGATCCTCCAAAAAATTCTTTTTTATCTATTTTAAGTTCTTTACACTCTTTACTAATTTTCCTTAACTCTTTACTAATTGTTAATAGATCTTTGTTATTCACATTCCTTATTTTTGGAACCATCAAACCATGCGGGGTATCAACCGCAATTCCTATATGAAAATACTTTTTAAAAATTATTTCTTCTTTTTTAGGATCAATCGAAGAGTTAAAATTTGGATACTTTTGCATAGCGTTAACTAATGCTCTTATAATAAAGGCTATAGGTGTAATAGGAATTTTTTCTTTAGTATTTAAATCTGTAAGATTTTTTCTGAAGGTTTCCATTTCAGTAACATCAATCTCATCGTGTTGTGTTACATGAGGTATTGTTGACCATGCATTTACCAAATGTGGTCCTGATAACCTTTTGATTCTAGGAATTTTATCAACTTTAACATCTCCAAATTCACTGTGTGAGTATGGAGATTCTTCCAGCATAGCTTTTTTTGGTGAAGGTAAATTATTGGAACTTTTTATATGATCTTTTATATCAATCTCTAAAACTCTTCCGTCTCTTCCAGATCCTTGTACTTTTGAAAGGTCAACTCCCAACTCTCGGGCAAATCTCATTACATTTGGACTTGCACCAACAATTCCAGATGAAGCAACTTTTTTAATAATTGAAGTTACTTCGCTTCTTTTTCTACTTTGGTTTTTTACAGGTTCTTTTATTTCTTTTACTTCTTTTTTTTCGATAATTGCTTTTTCTGGATTGATTGTTAAAATTAAATCTCCCTCAGAAACCTTATCTCCAATACGAA
Source organism: Candidatus Pelagibacter sp. (assembly GCA_002704185.1). Classification (GTDB taxonomy): domain Bacteria; phylum Pseudomonadota; class Alphaproteobacteria; order Pelagibacterales; family Pelagibacteraceae. The sequence goes on along the minus strand of PAFP01000017.1, from coordinate 7,380 downwards.
TTTTTACTTTATCGATAGTTCCATCATGTGTAGATGGTACTTCTACACTAGATTTATCACTTTCTAGCGTAACAATTGGATCTCCTTTTTTGATTTTTTCACCACTATTTACTAATACTTCTATAATTTCAACGTTTTTAAAGTCCCCAATATTCGGTACTAATATTTTTTCAATCATTAAACTTTTGTTGGAATCGGCTTATCATCCTTAATCTTATATTTTTTCATTGCTTGTTTTGCAATTTTGGATGAGATTTTTTGATCATTTGATAAAGCGCTTAAAGTATTCACAACAATAGATTCTTTATTTACTTCGAAAAATTCTCTTAATTTTTTTCTCGTGTCGCTTCTTCCATAACCATCTGTTCCAAGAGAATAAAAGTTAGATTTTATATATGGTCTTATCTGATCTGCATGAACTCTTACATAATCAGTAGCAGCTATAACTGGTCCAGATCTTCCTTTAAGACATTTTTCTAGATAAGTTGTTTTCCTATTTTTATCTGGATTAAGCATGTTGTTTCTTTCAATCTCTACTCCATTTCTTTGTAATTCACTAAAACTTGTTACACTCCAAACATCGCAATCGACAAAATATTCTTTACTTAAAATTTTAGCTGCTTTTATTATTTCGTTTAAAATTGCACCAGATCCTAATAACTGAACGGTAGCCTTTCCCTTATTATGAAATTCTTTATATAAGTACATTCCACTTAAAATATCTTTTTTATCAACATGCTTTGGCATTGCTGGATGTTTATAATTTTCATTTAAAGCTGTAACATAGTAAAAAATGCTTTCCTTTTTTTGATGCATTCTTTTTAAACCATCCTCTATTATAGCAGACATCTCGTATGCAAAAGTTGGATCATATGATCTACAATTTGGTATAGTTGCAGCCATTAACAAGCCATGACCATCTTGGTGCTGCAATCCTTCTCCAGCAAGCGTTGTTCTTCCAGATGTTGCACCGATTAAAAAACCTCTCGTTCTCGAGTCACCTGCAGCCCAACATAAATCCATTACTCTTTGAAACCCAAACATAGAGTAAAAGATATAAAAAGGTATCATTTCTATATCATGATTTGAGTAACTTGTTCCTGCCGCTATAAATGAAGACATTGCTCCTGCTTCAGTTATTCCTTCTTCTAAGACTTGACCTTTTCTATCTTCTCTATACGAGCTCAATTGTTCGGAATCTACTGGTTCATATTTTTGACCCTCGTGAGCATAAATGCCAATTTTTTGAAAGAAGCCATCCATACCAAAGGTTCTAGCTTCATCAGGAATAATAGGTACCAACCTAGGAGAAATTGTTTTTTCTCTAAAAATTTTTGTTAATATATTAACTAAAGCCATTGTAGTTGAAAATTCTCTATCTCCAGAATCTTTATAAAAAGTTTCAAATATTCCTTCTTTAGGTAGTTTGACAGGATGAGCATTTGAAGATCTAGAAGGAATATACCCACCTAAGGCTTTTCTTCTTTCATTCAGGTATTCTATTTCTTCGGATTTTTCGTCTGGTTTATAAAATTCTAAATCTTCAACTTGTTTATCTTTTAGTGGTAAATCAAACCTATCTCTAAAATAATACATATCTTTAAGATCTAATTTTTTTGCTTGATGCGTCGTATTGATACTTTCACCAGATTGACCCATACCATATCCTTTAATAGTTTTAGTGAGTATGACAGTCGGTTGCCCTTTATGTTTAATAGCGGCATCATAAGCTGCATAGACTTTATGAGGATCATGTCCACCTCTATTTAACCTCCAAATATCATCATCTGTCATGTTTGAAACTAATTTTACTAACTCTGGATATTTCCCAAAGAATTTTTCTCTAACGTAAGCCCCACCTTTTGCCTTAAACGCTTGATATTCACCATCAACACATTCGTCCATTCTTTTCATTAAAAGACCTGTTTTGTCTGATTTTAATAATGGATCCCAATATGATCCCCAAATTACTTTAATTACATTCCATCCAGCCCCTCTAAAAGTTCCCTCAAGTTCTTGAATTATTTTTCCATTACCTCTTACTGGCCCATCTAGTCTCTGTAAATTACAATTAATAACAAAAATTAAATTATCTAACTTCTCTCTAGCCGCCAAGCCGATAGCACCTAAAGTTTCTGGCTCATCTGTTTCTCCATCCCCAATAAATGTCCAAACTTTTCTATTTTGATCTTTAATCAAACCTCTATTAATCAAATATTTTGTGAACCTAGCTTGATAAATTGACATAATAGGTCCTAGCCCCATTGAGACACTTGGAAATTGCCAATAATCAGGCATTAACCATGGATGAGGGTAAGAGGATAATCCTTTACCATCAACTTCTTGTCTAAAATTTTTTAATTGTTTTTTTGTAATTCTTCCTTCAAGAAAAGATCTTGCATACATACCGGGTGCAGCATGACCTTGAAAATAAATCATATCACCTAAAAAATTTTTATTTTTAGCTCTCCAAAAATGATTACATCCAACATCATAGAGGGTTGCAGCAGATGCAAAAGTAGCTATGTGACCACCTAATTCTGATGAAATTTTATTAGCTCTTACAACCATTGCGGCTGCATTCCATCTTACTAGAGATCTAATTTTTCTCTCAATATTTTGATCACCTGGTGAATTTATCTCAAGATCCTCTGGAATAGTATTTATGTATGGTGTGTTTTGAGTAAAAGGAAGATTAGATCCAGCAACATAAGCTTGGTCAATTAATTGACTTAATAAAAAATGTGCCCTTTCAGCACCATCTCTTTTAACTACTGAATTTAAAGACTCGATCCATTCGGTTGTTTCCTCCGGATCAATATCATTAAATTTGTTATTAGATAAAATGTTTTTATTTTTAATTATTTCAATTCTTGGCCTAGATACTTTACCGTTAGATATTATTTCGTTTTCTTCAGCCTGACTAATTATATTTTCTGTGACTTTATTTTCTAATCTTTGATCATTTGCATTATCAGCTATATTTGAGTCTATAATTCCGATTAAACTTCCTTTAGAAACTTTATCTCCAATTTTAACCTTTAGCTGAGATATCTTACCCTCAAATGGTGACGGAACCTCAACACTAGATTTATCACTTTCAAGGGTGATAAGAGGATCATTTTTAGATATTGATTGACCTTCTTTAACAAGAACTTCAATTATTTCAACATTTTTGAAGTCACCAATATCCGGCACTTTAATTTCTGTAGACAAGTTATATTCCTAATTTAGTTTTTAAAATTACTTATATATAATATCATAATTTATGAAAATAAAAATTTTTGATTTAGAAAATGATGACGCATTTAGTGAACTATTTAATTTAAAATCAAAAAAATTAATTAAATCTGTCAATTTTATTGAAAATATTAAAAATCGAGAATGTAAGATAATTGCAAGTTTAAGTAGTATAAATTTAGATATTTTATTTTATGGATTTACAAGTCTTAAATTACCATTGATTTGCGCAATGAATTCTAAAGAAAAATCATGTATAAATTTTTTGACTGATTGCGATGATGTATTGAATAAATCTTTACAATACAATTATCAAGACACAGAAATATCATTAAGAACCTCAACTAATGAAGATAGATATTTNGAAGAAATCAATTCAGGTAATTATGGTAGTAAAATTAAATTTGCATCTTTAAAACAAAATGATTTTGAGACTTCTGATCTTAACTTTATAAACTTAGATAGAAGTTATAGAGAAAATAATATTCAGTATTTGTTAAATTTAATTAAATCTAAAAATCAATTGTGTATTTTAATTAGTAAAAATATTGAAAACAACGAAAATATTATTAATTTAAATTTAAAAGATATATTTAGTATTAGAGATACCAATATAAATATTGTTAGTTTTTTAGACTTATCCGTTTAGACCTATGTGAGTATACTTTGTATTTAAATAATCTTTTATAGCTTCAGAACCACCCTCTCTACCATAGCCTGTTTGCTTAACACCGCCAAAAGGTGCTTCAGCAACGGCGACTACCGGGGTATTTACTGACACCATTCCAGTTTCAAGTGCGTCAGATGTTTGATGTGCCTTTGCCATTGAAGACGTACAAACATATGCAGCTAGTCCCACATCTGAGTTGTTAGCTCTTTCAATTACTTCATCGAAATTCTTAAAAGACAATATTGGTGACAAGGGAGCAAAAGCTTCCTCAGTCATAATAGTGAAATTATCTTTTATATTATCAAAAATAGTTGGTTCAAAATAATACCCTTTGTTAAATTCAGATGGTCTTTTTCCGCCACATAGGACTTTACCACCTTCTTTAATAGTTGTTCCAACAAGTTTTTCGACATCTTCTAATCTTTTTTTTGTCGTGATTGGTCCTAAATCTGCATCACCGAAACCATCTCCAATTTTTAATTTTTTTGTTTTTTCAACAAATAAATTTTCAAATTTGCTTTTAACTTTTTCATGAATAAAAAAACGACTTGGAGAAATACAGACTTGACCGTTATTTCTATATTTAGCAGCCATGGCTGTATCAACAGCCTTATCAATGTTGGCATCTTCATAAACAATAAATGGCGCATGACCACTTAATTCCATAGTTACCCTTTGAACTTTTTCAGCAGCTTGTTTTAAAATTAATTTACCAACCCTAGTAGATCCAGTGATAGATACTTTTTTAATAATATCCGATGAAATTAGTTGCTCTGAAACTTTTGCTGGATCACCTGATAAAAGATTAATAGCTCCCTCAGGAAAACCTGCCTTACTAATTATATCTACTAGTGACATAACGCTTCCAGGTGTTATTACATCAGGCTTACAGATTACAGAGCATCCTGCAGCTAATGCAGTTGATATTTTTCTTGATGCCAGAATACTCGGAAAGTTCCACGGCACTAGAGCTGCNACGACACCAACTGGTTGGTAGTAAACATTTACTCTTGTATCTACAAATCTACTCTCAACTGTTCTTCCAAAAATTCTTTTAGTTTCTTCAGCATTCCATTCAAAAATATCTGCAGATCCATCCACTTCAGTTAAGGATTCTTTTAATGGTTTTCCAACCTCAAGCGTAATCCACTTTGCAATCTCTTCTCTATTTTCTCTTATAAGATCAGCTGCTTTTCTTATTATTTTGCTTCTCTCCCATGCTGAAAAATTTCTCCACTTTTTAAAACCATTATCTGCACTTTTTAATGCTTTATTTACGTCATCAGGTCTTGCATTAGATGCTTCACCTATTATTTCTTCATTTGCAGGATTTATTACTTCATAATTTGATTTATCAGATGATTGATGCCAACTTCCATCGTAGAATTGTCCAAATTTATTATACATTTTTATTTTGATTAGATATATTTCTTATGAACTTAACAAAAATATAAGATAAAAAACATCCTAAAATTATTAACAAAGTGAGACTTATTGGCTTCTTAAAAAATATAAAAGGGTCTCCCAAAGAAATTATCAGAGACATCCTGAATTGCTCTTCTAAGATTTTTCCAAGAATTAGAGCTAAGATCATAGGTAAAATTGGATATCCGTTTCTATTCATATAAAATGCTATGACACCAAATATGATCATAATCCATACATCAAGCATTGAATTTCTTAACGCAAAAGAACCAATAATACAGAGTACAAATATTATTGGCATCAAGTACTTTGTTTTTACTCTTATTGCTTTTAGAAAAAAAGGTATACCAATCAAAGTAAGTATAATTAAAAATAATACAGACACTGCAAAAGATCCTAACAATCCATAATAAGCTTCTGGAAATGATGATATCATCAGTGGTCCCGGTTCTAGTCCATGAATGGTTAAAGCACCAAGCATCACAGCTGTTACTGGGTCACCAGGAATCCCTAGTGTTAGCATTGGTATTAAAGCACCACCACTCATTGAGCTATTAGCAGCTTCAGGTGAAATAATACCTTGAGAACTAAATCTTTCGTTGTTTTCAGACTTCTCAATTTTTTTGGTTAGTTGATAACTTAAAGTTGCGGCAATAGCACTGCCTGTCCCAGGAATTGCACCAATTATTGAACCAATAACTGAAGATCTGATCAAATTAAATTTTGATTGTATAATTTCTTTAAATGCATCGTATACTCCTACTAGACATTGCTTAAAATTTTTATCTAATGTTGGAAATTTAAAATCCTTGCTTATAATTAAACTTTCAATAATAGTTGGTAAAGCAAACATTCCAATCATTACAGGTATAAAAGATATCCCTTGTTGCAAGGCTACAGTATTAAAATTATACCTTGGTGTTGCAGTAATCGGATCAAGACCAATAGTTGCAATCATTAAACCAAAACACATACTTATATAACCTTTCATTACAGATTTTTCTGATAATGCGGATACCAATGAAAGTCCTAATAAAACAAGCGCGCATTGCTCAACAGCACCAAATTTAAGAGCAAAATCTGAAAGCTCAGGCGAAATTAAAAAAAGAATTATAAGGCCTATTAATGCCCCTAATGTACTCGATATCATCGCTAGACCTAATGCAAAGTCTCCCCTGCCACTTTGTGCCAAAGGATAACCATTAACATTTGTAACAATTGAGGCTGGGTTTCCAGGAATATTTATTAAAATTGCGGGTATTGCTCCACCTGCCATACCACCGACAAACACACCCATCAGCATACCAAGAGATGAGGCGCTGTCTAGATAGAAAGAGAATGGAAGCAAGAGTACAACTCCAATTGTAGTTGTAAGACCTGGAATTGCTGACACTAAAATACCAAATGCAACACCAAAAAAAATTAGTGAAATTGTTAAAATATTAAGATTTGAAAAAAGTAAATCTATCATTCGGCAAACCAAATCTCAGGAAAACTTAACTTAAATATTTTAACAAAAATTAAATGTACAGTGATTAATGTTGATAGAGTTATAATTGTATTTTTAATTATGGGTATTTTTAATACATAATTTAAATAAAATAAAAACAGCCCTAAAACCAAATACATTCCTAAAAAATTTATTAAAAACATCGGAATAAAAATTATGATTAAAAAACCAAGTAATATTAAATTTTCTTTTTTATTAAATTCTTGTCTACTCTTTGTAAAAAAATCCTTAATCGCAAATAAGAAAAAGCTTATAGAAATTATTATTGGAAAAAGTCCTGCTCCATATCCTTCTTGCATCGGTATTGCTGGAAATTTTAAAGACAAATAAAAATAAATAACAAAAGATGTTAATATAAGTATTTTAAATAATAATTCTTCGGTAATTTTGAACATGGATTTAACTAGCCCTGTATATTTAATACAGGGCTAGAAAATTTAACTATTTATTTTATGCTAGCCATTGCTTTACGTAATAAAGCATCTTGCTTAGCTACATACTTAGGGAATTTACTGTGAGGGATAAAGTTAATTCC
>PAFP01000016.1 GCA_002704185.1 Candidatus Pelagibacter sp. | reverse complement strand
TATGGTATTCTTTATCCATGGTTAATAAATCTGGTCTCATACCACCTTGATAAACTATATTTTTATCATAAATTAAATTTTGTAAGTCTATATTGTAATCAATACTTATGCCATCAGGCTTAACATTCTTAATGAACGAGTTTATTTTTGATTTAATATTTCTTGGGAAACAAATAATAGGTGTTAGTGGATGCTTTTCTTTTATGCTTTTTATTATTTTATAGTTTGGTATTTGACAATATTCTTCAAAGTCTTCGTCTTTTATAATACCCGCCCAACTATCAAACAATTGGATAACGTCAGCGCCGTTGTTTATTTGCTCAATACAATGCCAACTAATTAGGTCTGTGAATTTATTTAAAATTTTTATTATTTCACTCTTTTTATAATTTAGATTAATGCCGTTTTTAGGTGATTTTAAGTTTAGTGCATAAGTCAGCAAGGTCCACGGGGATCCTGCAAAACCTATCAATGCTTTTTTATTGTTCAGGGCCTTTCTTACGTTAGAAATAGATGAGTAGCAGTTTGTAAGTTTGCTTTTTAATTCCTCCTTTGTAATTTTAAAAAATTTTTCTTTCTCCATTTTCTGTAGTATGGGTCCAATATTTTCTTCAAAATGAACTTTTTGTCCAGATGCGTAATTTATCAAAAGTATGTCAGAAAAAATTATAGCCGCATCAAAATCAAATCTTCTAATCGGCTGCATTGTGACTTCCATCGAATCCTTTGTATTTAAACAAAAACTTATAAAATCTTTATTCATTGACCTTATTTTTTTATACTCGGGTAAATATCTACCTGCTTGTCTCATAAACCAAATAGGCACTTTATCATTAATTTGGTCATTAAAAACATCTAAGATTATATTACTCATAATAAAAATATATTAATTAAATTATTAGTATTAGTAGACATGGTTAATATTGTGGTTAACTTTAATAAACAGTATATACAAACTTGTTAACATCCTAAACGTTGAATTTACAAATATTTTAAGAAATAATAACTATATTCAGTGCCTATTAATAATTATTACTCATTTATTAAAATATAGGATAACATTTAAAAGATTATAACAAATGTATGAAAATTTTGTAACACAGGGATAAATTTAAGTTATATAAACTAGTTAACAAACTTATGAACAAGCAATATAATTTTTTTTTAGTATCTGACTCTACTGGTGAGACTTTGGATAGAATTTTTTTAGCTATAAAAGCTCAATTCCCGAAATTTAATTATAAGATACATCATTTCGCCTTTATGAGGACTAGTGCACAAACAGCTCAACTAATGGAAAAGTGCAAGGATACAGAAAATCCTGTGATTTTGTACACTTTGGTAGAAAAACAAACGACCAATCATATTGTTAGTGAGTGCAAATCTAATTCCATCCCATGTTTTGGAATTTTAGATCATTTAATACCAGACTTTGAGAGAATATTTAAAACCAAAGCAACCCACGTTCCAAGTGGACAACACGCTCTAAATAAAGAATATTATAAAAAAATTGAAGCCATGCAATTTACTCTTGCCCATGATGATGGACAAAAACTTAACACAGCTGTGAATGCAGATATAATTATATTAGGAGTTAGCAGAACGAGTAAAACTCCGACTTCACTATATTTAGGGGAAAGAGGGTTTAAAGTTTCTAACATACCTCTAATTTTACACCAAAAATTGCCGGAAGAAATTTTTAATAGTAAAGCCGTCAGGGTTGGTTTAACAATAGAAACAGATAGACTAAAAGACATTAGAAAAACCAGGATTAATATTTTAAATGATAAAAAATCTTCTACATATATTAATCAAAGCATAATTAGTGATGAGATTAACGAATCAAAAAAAATGTTCCAATTAAAAAAGATACCTATGATAGATGTAACACGTAAATCAGTAGANGAAACAGCTGCCTCCATTATTAAAATTTACGAAATTACAAAAAAATAATGATCAAAAATGTGATTTTAGCTTCCCAAAGTGGAATAAGAAAAAAAATTTTAGAACAAAACGGATATAACGTTAAACAAGAGCCCTCAAGAATAGATGAGGAGGAAATTAAGATTTCAATGGAAGCTAGAAATGCGACTTGTCTTCAAATTGCTAAAAGTTTAGCTGAGCTTAAGGCATCCAAAATTAGTGGTAAATATCCTCAAGAGATTGTTATAGGCGCAGACTCTCTTTTAGATTTAGAAGGAAAAAATATAAGTAAACCAAAATCTAAAGAAGAAGCTAAAATCATATTATCAAAGTTAAACAATAAAACCCATTATCTTCATACCGCAGCTTGTATTTGCAAAGGCGGAAGCATGATTTCTCATTTTCATGAGTCTTGCAAGTTGGTGATGAAAAATTTAAATGACAAAGAACTTAATGATTATTTAAATAGATTAGATTTGGAAATTATGAAAAAATACGGAGTCTACCAAATAGAAGCAGGCGGGCTTGGATTATTTGCTGAAATCAATGGCGATATGAATTCAATTATGGGTTTACCTGTTAAGCAAATAAATAAATATTTAGAGCAATTAAAATGAAAAAACTAATTGTTATTGGAAATCCTATTAGTCACTCTTTGTCTCCAAAACTACATAATTACTGGATTCAAAAGGAAAAGATCAAAGCTATCTATGACAAAAAGCTTTTAGAAAAAGAAGAGTTAGAAGAAAATATTTTAGAGATCAAAAAAGGTAATATTTTTGGAATGAATGTTACAATACCTTTTAAAAAATTGGTTATTCCACTTTTAGATGGATTAACATCAAATGCACAAATTACTCAATCTGTTAACACTATCTACCTTGATAAAAATAAAGTTTATGGTGATAACACCGATATTTTTGGCTTTGTGACACCTTTAAAAGATTTTGGTTTTGTTGGTGATAATAAACAAGCGTTAATATTGGGAGCAGGCGGCGTATCGGCTTCTATTATTATTGCACTTAAAAATTTAGGGGTTTCTAAAATAAACTTAATGAATAGAACTAAACAAAATGCAATAGAAATTAAGAATATGTTCAAAGATATAGAAGTTAAAAATTGGGGTGAAAAAGTTGACTTTGATATTGTTGTAAATTGCACGAGCCTTGGATTAAATAATGAGGATATCGGGATAGATTTTAGCGATATTAAGGATAAAATTTTTTATGATATAATTTATAAACCAAAGACAAAATTTTTAATAAACGCTGAAAAAAATAATAAAATAATAAACGGAAAAATGATGTTTATATACCAAGCGCAAAAATCTTTTGAAATTTGGCATGGAATTTTGCCAACAATAGATACAGATGTTGTAGAATTAATTAATGATTAGGTTTGCTATATTAGGAGAAATCGGCAGCGGGAAATCCTATATGGCCAAACTATTTGGTTTTCCAGTGTTTAATGCGGATGAACAAGTATCTTTATTATATAAAAAAAATAGATTAATTTTTAAAAAACTAAGACATGTTTTACCAAAACACATATCACAATTTCCAATAAGTAAAATGGAATTATCTGAAGCTATTAAATCTGACAAAAGAAATTTAAAAAAGATAATTAAAATTGTACATCCAGCCGTTAGATCAAAAATGAAGTTTTTTTTGAAAAAAAACAAAAATAAAAGAGCTGTAGTTTTAGATATTCCCCTATATTTAGAAAATAAAATTAATTTACCTAATGATGTGCTTGTTTTTATAGATGCTGAAAAAAGAAAAATACAATCAAANATTAAAAAAAGAGTAAATTATGATCCTAATCTTACATCCGCCTTGCGTGCTGTTCAGCTATCCACAGATATTAAGAAAAAATATTCTGATATAATAATAAAAAATGACTTTAATAAAAAAAATGCTAAAAAAAAAATTAAGACGTTGTTAAAAAGAATACTAATATGAAAGAAGTAATTTTAGATACAGAAACCACAGGTTTATCTTCGGTATCAGATAGAATTATTGAAATAGCTTGTATAGAACTTGAAAATCACTTACCAACCGGTAAGAAATTTCATGCTTTTGTAAACCCTTGTATGGATATTTCTGATGGCGCATATCAAACTCATGGTATAACTAAAGAATTTTTAAACGATAAGCCTCAATTTAGTGAAATAGCTAATGCACTTATAGCTTTTATAAAAGATNATAGATTAGTCATTCATAATGCAGATTTTGATTTAGCATTTCTTAATAAAGAATTAAAAGAATTAAATATTCAGCAAATTCATAAAAATAGAGTAATTGATACTTTATTTATTGCTAGAGATAAATATCCTGGATCTCAAAACAGTTTAGATGCTCTTTGTAAAAGATTTAAGATTGACAACTCAAGGAGGGAGAAACATTCTGCTTTGTTAGATTGTGAATTNTTAACCAAAGTTTACATAGATTTAATTGATAAAAAAGAACCCACACTCGATTTGTCGATAGATGTTGTAAATAGTTCAAATAATAAGAATTTATTTATTAAAGATCGTAAACAAATTATTATTGATATATCAGAAGATCAAATAAATGAGTATCAGACTTTTTTAAAAAAAAACTTACCAAAATCTAAAATTTTAAATTAGTTTGATTGTTGTTGATTATAAAGACCTTCAAAGTCAATTTCTTTATTAAAGTTAAAGTTTTTAAAACCAGATTTTCTAAATAAGTCTGTTACCATATCCTTAATAAAATCAAAATTTTCGGATGGAATTGTTACAAGAATCATTTTTTTAACTTCTTCTTGTTTCAAACTAGTATCGGTTATTTTAAAAACTATGGCCATTACAACTTCGGACCTAATTTTATTTTTTACGTTCTCTGGAGCTTCAATTATTAGTTTACAGTTCAATTCTATTAAACTACCTTTATACGGGTTGCTCTTAAAATCTATTTTTGTTACGTAAGATCCAAGATTTTGTGCTGCTTCAACATACGCCTCTGGCGTTGGTATCTCAAAAGAAATATCCTTAACATATTTAGCTATAATTTCGTACTTTGAATTATTCTTTTCGCTCATCAATTTCGTCTGGTTCTATCTCAATAACTTTATTGGTGTTTTTTCCAGATTCACTATTTTGTTTTAAAATTACTTTGAGGATGAAATTTCTCGTAAGTGGAAAAACTAGTAGTGCACCTATGATATCTGTAATAAATCCTGGTATGATTAAACAAATTGCTGCAATGACTAAGCAAAAGCCTCCAAGAATTTCAAATATAGGGCTATTGTTTCTTGATAAAGAGTTTATCGCTGACATAACAGTTGCCAACCCTTGTTGCTTAACAAAATAGAGACCTATACCTGCGGTCAAAAGCGTCGCCATTATAGTATTGAAAGCTCCGATAAAAGCACCTATTTTAATCATAAAATAGATTTCAATTAATGGGACAAATAATAAAAATAGTAGTGTAAATTGCATTTAGTTTATTCTATTATCTTGAGATAATTATTTTTTATATAATTACAAGTTATGACAGAAAATTTTGGATATATCGACATAATTTTGCTAGCAATGTTGGCTGGCTTTATATTTTTACGTCTAAGAAATGTTCTTGGCAAAGGAGCTGACGATATTCCAATAAAACCTAGATTTAATCAAAATAAAGAAAATTTTTCAATTAACCCACAAAATATTAAAAAACAAAACGAAACTTTTGATGAAACTACTTTCAAAAAGGGTGCCGAGGCTGCTTATGAAATGATCATTGATGCATTTGCTAAAGGTAATAAAAATTCCCTAAAACCTTTGTTAACAGAAAATTTATTTAGTGAATTTTCTAAAATAATTGAAGAAAGAAAAAGTAAACAAATTACATCAGAACTTACTTTTATTGGCATTAAGGAAACCAAAATTGAAAATATCGATAAAAAAGATACTCATTATAAAATAAAAACTAAATTTGTTAGTGAAATAGTTAATTGCTTAAAAAACAATTCAGGGATGGTTATAGAGGGAGACCCAGAAAAAATAAAAACTGTTACCGATGTTTGGATATTTGAAAGAAACCTTAAAGATAAAAATCCTACATGGTATTTAACAGAACTCTCCAGTGATGCCAGCGAAGAAAAAACAAAACATTAAGATATCTGATAAAGACAAAAAAGACTGGCTCAACTTTATTACAAATACAGAAACTGTAGAAGATAAAGATCAAAAAAATATATCTCCACTTAATAAAAAAAACAGAATATTTGATTTAAAAGTAGATTTACATGGTCTTAAATTAAATGAAGCAGAAAAAAAAGTTGCAGATACTATTTCTTTAGCGTTAAATAAAAAATATCGTAAAATTTTATTTATTACCGGCAAAGGAATTCATTCTAATTACCAGGCTGATCCATATGTATCAAAGGATCTTAGATTATTAAAGCATGCAATTCCTGAATTCATTCAAAATCAGTATTCTGAAAAAATTGTGAGTATAACTACTGCGCCACAGGATTTAGGAGGAGAAGGAGCAATAATAGTTTTTTTCAAAAAATGAGAAAAAAAAAAAATATTATAATATTTACTGATCTTGACGGGTCTTTGCTTAACCATACAAGTTTCAAATTTGATGAGATAAAAAATTATTTACGAGATTGCTTAAAAAAAGGAATTAAAATAATTCCCAATTCAAGCAAAACTGCTTTAGAGATTCAAGACTTTATTAATGATTTAAATTACAAAGTTCCTTTCATATCTGAAAACGGATCTACAATACAAAATTTAAATATATATAATTCAGATTTGCCAGGTGAAATCAAGCTTGCGAAAAATATAGATGAGATACAAAGCATTATAGATAAAAATTTTAGTAATAGCCTTCTATCAAATTGTAATTTTTTAAATGATATGGAAACAAATGATCAAAGTAAGATTTTGGGATTAACAAATAACAAACTAAAAATGGCTTTAAATAGAAAGCACACAGTATTATTAGATTTTAAAGGTTCAGAAATTGAAAAAGAAAATCTTAAATTATTTTGTAGAGAATTAGATTTATCTCTAAATGAAGGTGGTCGAGTAATTAGTATTGGGGATCAAGTTAATAAAGCTTTGGCTATGAAAAAAGTTTTAGATTTATTAAGTAATTTTAAAGAGTTCGAAAATGTTTATACTATTGGGGTAGGTGATAGCCCAAATGACCTAGAAATGTTGAATAACGTTGAATTCCCATGCCTAGTAAAAAATAAAAATAACAAAAACTTAATAATTAATGAAAACTATACTATTTCAAGTGTCGAGGCGCCACTTGGATGGTTAGAGGTAGTCAAAATAGCCCTAGAAAAAATACATTAATTATTTAAAATTAAAATATGACTGATTTTTCACAAGATGGAATAGTTGCAAATTTACATGATTTTAAAGTTAGAAGAACTGATGAGTTTGAAAAAGAGTTAGAGATCATCTCTAAAAATAAAAATCTAGAATTAATATTACCTTGTTTATATTCAGAGCTTGAGGGAACAGCATTACCGAAAATTATAGAAGAAATAAATAAAACAAATTATATAAATCATATTATTATTGGTCTAGATAAAGCTAATGAGAATCAGGCTAAAAAAGCTTGGGATTTTTTTAAAAAGTTAAAAATATCTTTTTCTATTCTTTGGAATGATGGCGCTAATTTAAAAAAAGTTGATGAAAATTTAAAATCAAAAGGATTAGCACCTAAAGAAATGGGCAAAGGTAGAAATGTTTGGTATTGTATTGGTATGGCGCTTGCTAGAAATCAAGCTGATGCAATTGCCTTACATGACTGCGATATCATAACATACGAGAGAAGACTTTTAGCTAAATTATTTTATCCTGTAGCAAATCCAAATTTTAATTATGAATTTTGTAAAGGTTATTACCCTAGATACGCGAAAGGCAAATTAAATGGAAGAGCTTCAAGGCTATTAGTTTATCCTATGTTAGTAGCAATGGAAAAAACTATTGGTAAAAATGATTATTTAGAGTTTATGAAATCTTTTAAGTATCCCTTAGCCGGTGAATTTTCATTAAAAAAAGATTTATTAAAAGAACTTAGAATACCAACTGATTGGGGAATGGATATTGGAATTTTATCTGAAATGCAAAGAAATTTTTCATCTAACTCTATTTGTCAAATAGATTTAGCCGACGCTTATGATCACAAACACCAAGATTTATCAACAGAAGACGATAGTAAAGGTTTGTCAAGAATGTCAATTGATATTATTAAAACTCTAATAAGAAAACTTGCTACACAGGGAAACTCTTTTAGTCTTGAAACATTTAGATCTATTAAAGCAACATACTATAGATCTGCTTTAGATATGATAGATATTTATAAAAGTGATGCAGTAATGAATGGTTTGTCATTTGATAGGCACTCGGAAGAAAAAGCTGTAGAGTTATTTGCATTTAATATTATGAAAGCCGGGGAAAGTTTTTTTGAAAATCCGATGGAGACACCGTTTATACCTACTTGGAGCAGAGTAAATAGTGCGATACCGGAAACTTTAAATCGATTGAAAGATGCAGTTAGTAAAGATCATGAAAAATTTAAATAAAGTATCACAAATATATAAAGATGATATTCAACTTAAGATATCAAAAATATATGGATCTGTTAATCCAGAAGTAAATACATATTATTATTCGAGCAAAATCAAAGACCTTATCAAAGACTTCAATCAAAGTAATAAGTTAGTAATGAAAGAGGATATTTGCTCTGAAAAAACGATACTATTAATATCTTATGCTGATAATCTTAAATCCAAAGGTGAAAAAAATACACTAAATATTTTCAATATTTTCTTTAAAAAGAAACTTAAACAAATTTTTAACTGCATACATTTTCTTCCATTTTTCCCCTCTAGCAGTGATAGCGGTTTCGCAGTTAAGGATCATAGTATTATCGAAAAAAAATTTGGGAATTGGGATCATATAAAAAGATTATCAAAAGATGCAAATATTATGGCTGATATTGTCATAAATCATGCATCTTCCAAAAGTACCTGGTTCAAAAATTTTTTGAGAAATAAAGATCCTGGTAAAGATTACTTCTTTTCTGTAGATAAAAAATTTAATATATCGAAAGTCGTAAGACCTCGAGAACATACTTTATTACAAAAATTTAAACTTTATGATAATCAAAAAAAACTTTGGTGTACTTTTAGCCCTGATCAAGTTGACCTTAATTTTAAAAATCCCGATGTATTAATTGATTTTATAAAGATTATGATGACTTTTATAAGTAAAGGAATTTCAATCTTTAGATTAGATGCGGTCGGCTATTTATGGAAGGAGACTAACACAGAATGTGTTAACCTGCCCCAAACACATGAGATTATTAAACTATTTAGAATCATTTTAGAAAGATTAAATACTAAATCTTTAATAGTTACTGAAACTAATTTACCAGGCAAACAAAACTTAAGTTATTTTGGAAACAATGATGAGGCTCATTGGATATATAATTTTTCTTTACCTCCTTTAGTTGCCTACACACTTTTATTTGAGGATAGCTCACAAATTTCTAATTGGAGTAAGTCTATGCCTCCAGCTCGAGATGGTAATATTTATTTAAATTTCTTAGCTTCTCATGACGGCATAGGGATGAGACCTATAGAAGGTATTTTAACGTTTAATCAAGCTTCCAAAATGTTCTCTAGAATAAAAAAAAATAATGGCAAATTTTCTTATAGGAAAATTCAGGGAAAAGGAAAAAAAGTCTATGAAGCCAATATCACATTATTTGATCTTTTAAGTAAAACGGATTTTGATAAGAATGGATACTATAAAATAAAAAGATTTTTAGCAGCACATGCAATTATGTTTTCACTAGAAGGAATACCAGGAATTTATTTTAATTCTTTGTTTGGCACTGCAAATGATTTTTCAAAGTATAAAATCACAAAAAGGAACAGAGACCTAAACAGACATAAATGGGAACTTTTCAATTTAGAAAAAAGATTAAGTAAAAAAAANTCTAAGGAAAGTATTATATTTAAAGAACTAACTAATTTGCTCAAAATAAGAAAAAGACAACCAGCATTTCACCCCAATGCTACTCAATATACTTTAGATCTTGGTACCAAAGTTTATGGTTTGTGGAGACAGAGTAAAGACAAAAGGCAGAGCATTTTTTCTTTGACAAACGTTACATCAGAAAGTGTTGAATTAAGTATTAATAGACTTAATTTAATTAAAAATGAAACATGGAAAGATTTGATTAATCCTATAAATAAAATCAACGATAAGAATAATATAAGGTTAAAACCTTTTGAAACTTTATGGATTTCAAATAATTAGAGAATAAATTTAGATAGATCTTTATCTTTTGTAATATCACCTAAGTGTTTTTCAATATACTTTTTATCTACGACCACCTCTTCGCCTGCTTTATCAGGGGCTGTAAAACTTATTTCGTCCAAAACTTTTTCAAGTATTGTGTGTAATCTTCTTGCACCAATATTTTCTATTGTTGAATTAATATGTGTTGAAATATCAGCTAGAGCCTCAATACCGTCTTCTGTAAATTTTAGATTTACTTTTTCTGTTTTCATCAAAGCTCTATACTGTTTTATTAAACTGTTATCAGGTTCTTTTAAAATTTTTACAAAGTCTTCCTTGCTTAGTGCTTTTAATTCTACT
The DNA here is from genome assembly GCA_002704185.1 of Candidatus Pelagibacter sp. Classification (GTDB taxonomy): domain Bacteria; phylum Pseudomonadota; class Alphaproteobacteria; order Pelagibacterales; family Pelagibacteraceae. The sequence goes on along the minus strand of PAFP01000016.1, from coordinate 1,859 downwards.
CTTATTGGTAATCTACCTTGCAGTTCTGGTAAAAGATCAGACGGCTTTGCTAATTGAAAAGCACCTGAAGCTATAAATAGAATGTGATCAGTTTTAATTGGACCGTGCTTAGTATTCACAGTCGTACCTTCTATTAGCGGTAATAAATCTCTTTGCACACCCTCTCTGGAAACATCAGCTCCGGTTCTATCACTTCTTGCAGAGACTTTATCAATTTCGTCTAAAAAAACTATTCCATTATTTTCAGCAGCAAACTTTGCTTCTTTTAATATTTGGTCTTGATCAATTAGTTTGTCAGATTCTTCTTGAATTAAATACTTAAAAGATTCATTTACTGTCATTTTTTTCTTTTTTTTCTTACCACCTAAACCTTTACCAAAAATATCTCCAATACTAACCATACCAACACCACCTTGCATTCCAGGGATTTCGAATGAAGGCATTTGAGGATTATCCTGCACTGAAAGCTCAATTGTATTTTTATCTAGATCACCAGCTCTTAATCTTTTTCTAAAACTTTCTCTTGTTGCAACGCTTGCATTTTTACCTACAAGAGCGTCTAACACTCTTTCCTCAGCAGAAACCTGAGCTTTTGCTTTAACTTCTTTTCTTTTTTTTTCTTTTACTAATGAAATTGCAATTTCAATAAGATCTCTAATTATTTGCTCAACGTCTTTTCCAACATATCCAACTTCTGTAAATTTTGTAGCTTCCACCTTTATAAATGGTGCTTGTGCTAACTTTGAAAGCCTTCTAGAAATTTCAGTTTTCCCAACTCCTGTTGGACCAACCATTAAAATGTTTTTTGGAAGTACCTCTTCTCTCATCTCATCAGGAAGTTCTTGCCTTCTCCATCTGTTTCTCAAAGCTATTGCTACAGCTCTTTTAGCTTCAGCTTGACCAATTACAAATCTATCAAGTTCAGAAACAATTTCTCTTGGAGAGAAAGAAACTATTTTTTGTTCTGCTTCCATTATAATTTTTCTATTGTTATATTATTATTTGTGAATACACATATATCAGCTGCAATCTCTACAGATTTTTTTGCTACTTCTTCTGCACTTTTACTTTTGTCATCAATCATTGCTCTAGCAGCTGCTAATGCATAATTTCCGCCGCTTCCAATTGCTATAATTCCATGCTCAGGTTCTAATACATCTCCATTACCACTAATGATGAAACTTTTTTCTTTATCTGCAACTGCCATTAATGCTTCCAACCTTCGAAGATACTTATCTGATCTCCAATCTTTTGCTAACTCAACAGCAGCTCGAGTTAATTGACCTCCGTGTTTTTCTAATTTTGCTTCTAATCTTTCAAATAATGTAAANGCNTCNGCGGTTGATCCTGCAAAACCAGCGATGACACTTCTTTTCTCAATTCTTCTAACTTTTTTAGCTGTTTTCTTTATGACTGTATTACCAATACTTACTTGACCATCCCCAGCTACAACTACATCCTTACCTTTTCTAATAAGTACGATTGTTGTTCCATGCCAGTTATTGTTGTCCATATTTTGCTTCATTTTACTTATAGAAAGTATGTGGTTATTAATTCCAAATCTTCAAGGTATTAATTTTAAACAGATTATTGTAAAAATAACGTTATTTATGAGAACTGCTAACATCGTTAGAAAGACCAAAGAGACTTCCATTACGGTAGACGTCAACTTAGATGGTACTGGAGAGTATGATATTAAAACCGGTGTTGGTTTTTTAGATCACATGCTTGAACAAGTATCAAAGCACTCTCTTATTGATCTCAAAATCAAAGCAACAGGTGATCTACATATTGATTTGCATCACACTACTGAAGATACTGGTATTGCAATAGGTGAGGCTATTAAAAAAGCGCTCGGA
>PAFP01000015.1 GCA_002704185.1 Candidatus Pelagibacter sp. | reverse complement strand
CATATGTCCGAAGAAACTTTAGATCTCCATCATGGTAAGCATCATCAAACTTATATTACAAATTTAAATAATTTGATTAAAAATTCAGGTCTTGAAAATAATTCGTTAGAAGAAATTATAAAAAAATCATCTTCTGACAAATCTAAAGTCGGAATTTTTAATAATGCAGGCCAACATTGGAATCATATTCTATTTTGGAATTGTATGAAGCCAAAAGGAGGAGGAGCAATACCTGCAAAATTAGAAAAAAGAATAAATCTAGATTTTGGAAGCGCAGACAAATTTAAAGAACAATTTATTCAAGCTGGTGTTACTCAATTTGGTTCAGGTTGGGCATGGTTAGCAATTGATAATGGTAAACTAGTGATAACAAAAACAGCAAATGCATCAAATCCTTTAGTTAGTAATATGAAACCAATACTGGGTTGTGATGTATGGGAACATTCTTATTATGTCGATTACAGAAATCGTAGACCTGATTACTTGAAAAGTTTTATAGAAAATCTAGTTAACTGGGAATTTGTAGAGTCACAACTAGATTGATCAATCTTCATTGTCATAATTTACATTTTTATTTGCCATTAATACAGAAAACACCCCAATTATAAAAAATATTATTGAAAACATAATAATTATATTTTTTTGACTAAAAAGATCTAAAATTAATGCTAGAAAACTTAACAAAATTAAAATTACCGGAACACCAATCTGATATTTTGCTAAATTTTTATGCTTTCTTTTAATTTCTTGTCCCGAGTCAATTTTCGCTTTAAGAAAATCTCTTATAGAGTAAAAAGCTAATAGCTTACCTTCATTATCACTTACAGGCATATGTCTAATACCATATTCTTTCATATTTGATATTACGTTATCAATAGTATCATTTTCAGTTGCTGTTAAAATATCCGAAGTCATGATATCGGATGCAGTTGTAAGATCAGGATCTTTACCTTCAAGAACTAGCCTTGTAACAATATCTCTTTCTGAAACAATACCAACAAGTTTATTATTTTCTGTTATTGGAATTGCTCCTATATTTCGATCTCTCATCTCGCGGGCAATTTCACTAACTGGCCGTTCTTTTTCGCATATTGTCAATTCAGATTTTAACTTATATTTTTTTAAATCAGATATCTTCATAAAATAAAATTTTTTTATTATAATTCATTTTGAAGTTTATGTTTAATTAGTTTTTGTGCTTTTAAAAATAAATTTACCATTTTTAGTTGATTTATTCTTTTGGTATTAACATTTCTTGGTGATGGGTGATAACAACCTATCAAATATAGATCTTTAATTTTATAAACCGCACTATGTTTAAACTTATGTTTTTTTTGCAAATTATAATAGTTAGTAAAATACTTGATACATGCATCAAAAGCTATTTTGCCCAGGGCAATAATAACCCTCTTTTTTTCAAGAAACATCAATTCTTTATCAAATATAGAAAAACAATTTTGAAGCTCTGCAGTTGTAGGCTTATCACCTGGAGGAACACATTTTAAAGCTGTAGTTATATAAGTATTGTATAGTTTTAATCCATCTGTTCTATTTGTAGAATACGGTTGATTGCATAGTTTAGCTTTGAAAAGACATTTGAATAAAAAATCCGCAGATTTATCGCCTGTAAAAACTCTTCCGGTCCTTGTTGCACCGTGAGCTGCGGGTGCTAAACCTACGAATAATATTTCAGCATTTAGATTTCCATATCCAACTATTGGCTTTGCCCAATATTTTTCATTTAAATATGATTTTCTTTTTTTTACTGAAATAAGCTTCCTAAACTTGACTAACCTTGTACATTTTTTACATTTAAAAACTTTATCTTTGAAATTATAAAAATTTAATTTTGTCAATTTAATATTTCTTTAATTGTTTTCGTTCCACTAATTTTAAACAAAACCATATCAGACACACTGTAATTAAATCTAAAAGTATTATTTTTAAACTTACTATGTAGAATACGATGATATTTACTTTCAGTAAAAGGTGGGTTAAATATTACCACAATAATTAATAAAATATAAAGCGATATATTCTTCATTAAATTATGATTGATAAAATAATAAATTTTGTAAAAAATTATAAACCACCTCGAGAATGGAGATTACCTTATTTATTATTAGTATCAACGATACCCCCAACTTTATTAACACATTTTGCATCTGTTAAATATGGTATTAGTGTTGGTGTAACGATAGGTTTTTTTGGTTCTATCCCAATAGTTTGTTATACTTGCTGGAAAATATTTATGGATGATTGGTTAGGAGACGATTAAATGCCAACAACTGAAATTATATTTTCATATGCCATCCTTGGCGGTGGAGCATTAGTAGTTTATTTGGTTTTGACACTTGTAAAAGAAAGAATAGATAAAAGTAAAAAATATTTAAAGAAAAAAAAATCAAAAAAGAAATAAAAATGATATCTATAAATTATTCACAAAGTTAATAAGTCTATAAACGTTTTGGTTTAAATAATTGATCAAAACAGAGTCAAATGTAGAACATTTGTCATCTTATCAAGATATTAACAATTTATGCTGCTTTTATTTGTCTATTTTCCAAAAACGTTGCAACTAGATGAACTCTATTAATCTCACTACCATTAAAAAAATTATGATATTTTGTGTTATCAGTAATGTATGCTTTTCCATCAGCAGGAAGGTGATAGCTTTCTTCTTCGATTATCATTCGACAACCAACATTTGTTATAATTGGAATATGTAGCCTCTTTTCGGGATCTCTATGCCATGATAAACAAGATCTTGGAGGTTTCATTAAAAATCTTACTCTTCCCAATTTAAATTTTTTAGTAATTATGTTGTAGACTTCTTCAATATAAGTTGACTTAAACTCGGGACAAATTTCCTTATAGGAACTCTCATCTACTTTATCTAATCTTTTTTCCTCTTTATTTGTTTCATGCGGATAAGTCCAATATAACCCTCTTACGTTACCTCCCGTTATAGAATTTGGGTCGTTCGGCTTTCTATTTATGCAAATACAATTAAAATCTTTTAAATTAGGATTGTCTGTCACAAAATTTTTTTTACAATTTTCGTAGGCATCTCTCAATTTTTTGATATCAATATTTAAATCACTTATTTGTTCAACGTATTTCATTAAACTGTAATTTATATTAAGTTTGAAAAGCTTTAAACAAATTTATAGTCGCAGAATAGTCAATTTTTCTTGTAAGGTTTAATTATTTGACCATTTTTTAATTTTGGAGGGTCATATTTTTCTCCTGGTTTAGTATCATCCGAAAACCGAAAGTATAATAGAACACATAATAGTAAAAAAATACTAATTAAGCTTAATTTAATTACAGGATATTTGCTCTTTTTTTTTAAAATTAAATTCGAGAAATAAAAAATTATAAAGGGTGTTAATATCGATATTAATATAAGGATTTTTTTTAACATATCATAATTATAACATTTATAATTAATATTTTGAAGTTAGTTGAGATTTAAAAAATAATGGGCCTCAATATGAGGCCCATTTTTGTAACAGAGGGGTTTTTTTAGGGAGAATTTAGTCTCTGATAGAGTATGCAACTACTCCGGTTTCTGCTACGTCCGTACCTTTTCTTTGTGCTTCGTCACTTACTCTAATACCAACAGTTGTTTTTAAAACTGTCCATACTAAGAACGATGCAGCAAACATAAAGACATTGATCGATAACACACCGATTAATTGCGCACCAAAATTTGTGTCTGCATTTGTAAGAGGAACTGCTAAAGTACCCCAGATACCTGCAAACATGTGAACAGGAATTGCACCCACAACATCATCAATTCTCATTTTCACTAAGAACACTGATCCTGCAACTACAATAGCTCCACCGATAGCACCAATTATTATTGCCACAAATGGAACCGGGGCTAGAGGCTCAGCTGTAATTGCAACAAGTCCTCCTAAAGCTCCGTTTAACATTTGAACTACATCGGTTTTGCCACCAATCATCCTTGTAATTATTGCACATGTCATAACTCCACCAGCAGCAGCTAAGTTTGTATTAATAAATATTTTTGCTACAGCTGTCGCGTCATCAAATGTACCAATTGCTAACTGTGATCCACCATTAAAGCCAAACCATCCGAACCATAAAATAAATACACCAATTGTTGCTAACGGGATTGATGAATTAGCAAAAGGAACTAATTGTTTTCCAGAAAATCTTCCGACCCTTGGGCCTAATACAATCGCTCCAGCTAATGCAGCTGCTCCACCTGCTGCGTGAACCAATGTAGAACCGGCAAAGTCTGAGAAACCTAAACTTGCAAGCCAACCACCGCCCCACTGCCATCCCATTTCAATTGGATATAATATTCCAGTTAGAACTATTACAAATATAAAGAATGGCCATATTTTAATTCTTTCAGCTAATGTCCCAGATACTATTGATGCTGTTGTTGCACAAAATACCATTTGAAACCACCAGTCCGAACTATCTGCGTAACCAGTATCTATTTTGGATCCATCACTCCATGGACTAAAGCTTCCGATATATCCACCCTCGGGAATACCATAAGCTAAATTATATCCAACTAACCAAAACATGATTCCTGCTATTGAGTATAAACCGATATTCTTTGCTGCTATGGTTGATACACTTCTAGATGTAACTAATCCGCATTCTAGCATTGCAAATCCAGGTGCCATAAACATGACCAGGAATCCACAAACTAAAAATAGGAATGTATTAAATACGTATTGTGTTTCAGCATTAACTGTTGATTCAGCAGCTATTGCTGGTTCAACAAGTATTAACGAGAAAACAAAAGTAAATAAAATTTTACCTAAATTTTTCATCTCATCTCCTTTTTTGTTAAGATGAATTTATACCTGTTAATTATCCGCTTAGCTTTGAATTGATTTAATTCTAGTTATGAAAAATTTGCATAGAATACTAGACATGCATAAATTGCATAGTCAATATGTTCCAATTATATTTTGATATTTGACTGCATTCATTGCAATAGCCCAAATAGATATTGAAAAACACAATAAAATTAGAGCAAGTGTGAAAATGACCTCATTTTTGTATAATTTTATGAGTTTAATTATCTTTTGAATCACTTTTTAAATCGCCACACTAGGTAAATTAAAATTAAAATTAGTGATGTCAATTGTACCCATTCGCCCTGAGTTAGGTTAAAGATGCTATCTTGAATCTCATTTAAATGTTCTGGCATTTTATTTACAAATATTACTCTAAAAAATGGGTTTTTTTAACAAATTTTCTGCTGTTAATATCCTAAAAATATATTAAATATTGATTGCGATGGAAAAAATTAAAAATTGGCTGACTTCAGCAGCCTTTGTGTTGTTTGATGATACTAAAAATGACCTAAGAGCTTTACCAAAAACAGTTAGACTACAAATTTTAATAGTTTTATCGGCGTTATGGAGCACGGTTTTCAGTATATGGGTATTTGCAGTTCCAATGTTCATATATGGATGGTTAGGTGTTTTTGTTGCCCATATACTCATAATTTTTGTAGCTTATTATACATTTAAACAATTTCAATACGTTAAGAGTGCTAGAAATCTTGGCACAGAAGGTCTTGGTCTTGCTGAGTCTCCAATTTCAAAATTTGGCTTTACCACCGTATTATTAGTATTTATTTTATCTGGTGTTTTTTATCTTGGGCTACAAGTCATGCATACAACTAAAGCAAACAAAAAAATTCCTTACTCTGGCCCGGAATTAAGTACTGAAGAAAGAATCCAAAAATATATCGATAAAGGAACAATTATGGATAAGAATAAAAAATGAGTTCAAATATATTCAAGCCTTTTAAAATTAAACTAGAAAAGGATCGACCTTATTTTTGGTGTACTTGCGGTTTATCCGAGAACCAACCTCTGTGTGATGGAAAACATAAAAATTCTGAATACAAGCCGTTAAATTTTAAAGTTGAAGAAACAAACGATTATTTTTTATGTGGATGTAAAAAAACTAAAAAACAACCTTTTTGTGATGGTTCACATAAATAGAACTAAATGATAAACAAAAATTTTTTTCCAAACAAATTTGCATTAATTACTCTCATCGTCGGGTGTTTTGTAGTTTTTGTTTCAATGGGTATAAGACAGACCTATGGACTGTTTTTTCAATTTTTTGAAAGTGATCTTAATATTACTTCTACAAGTTTTGGTCTCTCTATAGGAATACAAGCAATTGTTTGGGGTATATTCGCGACTGTCTTTGGACTTATTGCTGATAAATTTGGTGCAAATAAAGTTGTATCCTTTGCTTTAATCATTTACGCAACTGGTATTTTTTTTATTTCCAATTTTGATAGTTTAGGATTATTATTTCAGATTAATTTAGGATTGTTAGTTGGTATTGGTTTAGGTGGGGCTGCCGCACCAATTGTTGTACCAACTGTTGCAAAACATTTTCCTAATCATCATCGAGCAAAAGTAGCAGGGATTGTGACCGCTTTTGCAAGCGTAGGCATGTTTGTATATCCATTAATATCTAATACTTTATTTACAATAATAACATGGAATTCTGTATTTAACATTTTTGCTTTAATAATGATTTTAGCAGCTTTGCTTGCACTTCTACTAAAAAAACCAACTAATGAAAATGAGCAAAATACTGCGAAAGATCAAAATTTTGTAGACGCTCTTAACGAAGCTTTTTCTCATAAAGGTTATCTATTTTTGATGGCGGGTTTTTTTGTTTGTGGGTTCCAAATAACATTAGTAGCAACACATGTACCAAATTATATTATTCAAAGAGGATTAGAGTCTTGGACTGGTGCAGCCATCCTAAGTTTAATAGGTCTATTTAATATTTTTGGAACTTTGACAATGGGTTTTTTGGGTGACAAATATTCTAAAAAATTCCTTCTTAGTGGTTTATATTTTTTTAGAGGAATTATTTTAATTTTATTTTTATTTTTACCAGCCTCAAATTTTACAGCAATCGGCTTTGGTATAGGCTTTGGTTTTCTGTGGCTTGCGACTATACCTGCAACTTTTGGAATTATTGCTCAAATATTTGGAGTAAAATATTTAACAATGCTATCTGGTATTGTATTTCTTAGCCACCAATTTGGAAGTTTTGCCGGTGCGTACTTAGGGGGTTATTTCTATGATCAACTTGGTAGTTATGATTATGCATGGTATATTTCAATTGGTTTGTCCTTTTTTGCAACTTTAATGCATCTACCTATTGATGAAAAACCAATTGTAAGATTAAAAAACGCATAATTTAAATTTTTTATGAAAATCATCAGCGTTAAAACAATGAAAAAAATTGAGTCTGCCAACTTTAAAAATAGAAACTCTTTTTCTTTTATGAATATAGCAGGAATAAGATGTGCTAATGAAATTTTAAAAATACAAAGATCAAAAAATTTTTTGATTTATTGTGGACCTGGTAATAATGGAGGTGACGGTTTCATCATTGGAAAAACTTTATTGAATAAAGGNTATGGAGTAAGAATAGTTACAACGATAGAAAACAATAAATACTCAGGTGATGCATTAAAAGCTTTAAAGCAATTAGATACAAAGATTGTTGAAAAAATAAGCTCTAAAATTAGAAAAAAAGACCTAATCATAGATTGTATATTTGGTTTTGGTATCAACAGAAATATAAATAAAAAATATATAAAGCTTTTTGATAAAATTAATAAATCAAAAAATAAAATTATTTCTATTGATTTTCCCTCTGGGATTAATGGAGATACGGGCCTTTCAATGAAGAAAGCAATTAAGGCAAATTATACAATTGCAATTCATTCGAAAAAAACAGGTCACTTATTAAATGATGGAATAGAGTACAGTGGGAAAACTAAAATAATTAACATCGGTTTTAAAGACTATTTTAATAAAGATTATTACCGAGAAAATAGTCCCAATTTATGGAAAAATAGTTTTCCTAAAAAATTAAAAACATCTCACAAATACACAAGAGGTAAACTTTATATTTTTGGGGGCCAAGGCGTCTCTGCTGGTGCATCTATTTTGTCNGCTATGTCAGCTCTCAAGGTCGGTACAGGGTCAGTTACCATCATGGCAAACAAAAATACTATTCAGCTTGCTCATGTAATGTTCCCATCATGTTTAAAAATAAATTGTGATAATTTAAAGCAATTCTTAGAAATATTAAAAAAAATTAAAATTGAAAATTTTTTAATTGGTCCTGGGGCAGGTTTAAATAATCAAACTTTTAAAATTACTTGTTCAGCTTTAAAAAAAATTAAATATGTTACACTTGATGGGGACTCATTATCAATTTTTAAAAATAAATATAAGAAATTACATCTTTTATTAAATCAATATAAAATTATAACACCACATGATGGTGAATTTAAAAATATTTTTCCAAATATACAATTAAAAAAAGATAATAAAATTCATTGTGCAAAATTAGCTGCAAAAATTGCAAACTGTGTTGTGGTTCTTAAGGGATTTAATACTATTATAGCATCACCAAAAGGAGAGGTTTGTATAAATACAAACTCTACCCCAGAGCTTGCAACAATTGGTTCAGGAGATGTATTGTCTGGTATCATATCAAGTTTAGTTGGGGATAAAAAAATGAAACCTTTTGATGCTGCATGTGCAGGGGTTTGGATTCATTCAGAAGCAGCAAATAGTTTTGGCAGAGGATTAATTGCTGAAGATATTATTAAAAAACTTCCTCAGGCATTAAATAAAATTTATTAAAATCAAAATAAAGAAACAATAAATTTGTGAANAAAAAAAGCTATTATAAGAAACAATAGTCCCAATAAATAAATTATCCAAAAGTTGTTATTAAATGTTTTTGCAAAAAAGAAAGGTATGAAAAAGAAATAACTAACTGGCACAGCAACCAATATAGATTTAGCAAAAGTTATCGTGGTCTCAGGATTTTTATGCTCAATATAGGAAAAAGCTAAAGCGATGATTGTTGCTAATGGAATTGCTATAATAAAACCTGCGAGCTTTGGATACTTACCAGAAAGCCAACTAGCAAAAGCTATAACAACAGCGGCTAAAATAATTTTAATTATAAAAAACATTTTTTTATTTAATATTTGTCTCATTAATATTTTTCTAAATTTTTAATCTAACAATCAGTAAATTATTTGAATATTTGATTAGGATATATATCGAAAATATTATTAAAAGCTTCAAGTTCCCCCTTTTAACTTTGCTTAATAAAATCACTTAATTGATATTGTACTTTCAATGAAAGTCTCATTAAATTGATTTCATTACAACGTTATACAAAAGTTTACGATCAATAAATTCTATATTACTAAGAATTAAATTATTTCGCTAACCCGGCTGTTGCTTCAGCGTTTAGTATTTCAATCCAATAACCATCAGGATCTTTTATGAAAGCTAAACCTTTCATTGATCCATCATCAGGTTTTTTAACAAACTCAACACCATATTTTTCAAACCTTTTACAAGCTGCGTACACATCAGGCACTGAAAATGCTATGTGACCAAAACCTTTTGGCTCTGAGTTACCGTCATGATGTTTTAAATTAGCATCATTTTCTGATCCCCAATTATGTGTAAGTTCTAACATTGTTTTTTGTTTAAAGGTCCAAGCTGTTCTCTCGTGTGTTTCTTTCGGAACATTGTTTACCTCCTCATCTGTTAGATTTCCTAAAAAATACAAACTAAATTTCATCGTTGGAAAATCAATTTTTCTAACTAATCTCATCCCCATTACCTTTGAATAGAATTCAAGAGATTTCTTTGGATCTTTAATCCTAAGCATCATGTGGTTAAATACATAACCTTTTGTATCTTCATCAGGTTTTTGAATTCCCTCTGCTTTTTCGCAATGCGCCATTTATTCCCCCTTATTAATGTTTAATATTAAATGTATATCAGCTTATTTGTAAAGCTATTTATTAAAATTTATAAATTTGACTTTTTAATAAAAACACAATACCCGTAAATAGTAAATGAAAGCTACAGCTATAATACTTTTTATAATTGCCGTTGAAATAGCGCTTTTAATAGGCCTAAGGATACAAGAACAGTATCAAGAAACTCGATATTTTAATAATTGTGTTGAAGATATAAAAATAGCAAAAATCAAAGCTGATGATCCAATTGCATTTTGTTCAGGTTTAGTCAGACAGGATCCATATTTGTTTACTTTTAATAAAGGTAAGGTTGCAAAATATTTAAAAGAAAATGAACCAAAGTCTGAAAAGAAATCTGATAACAATAAAGAACAAAAATAACTAACTAAAAAATTTTAAAGCAATTAAAACTACAATTGGGATTGTAATGAAAGATAGTGCGGTTGAACTAACAATTACGGAAGCTATATTATCCGCATATATTTTTTTAGAATACATTTTAGCTAATAAAAAGTTTAATATAGCAGATGGCATGGAACATTGTATAAGTACAATTCCCGCCTCATAGCCATCTAATTTAAAACAATATATCAATAAAAAACCGATAACAGGGCCCATGACTAATCTAAACATGGTCAAAATATATGTCTCATATATGTTTTTTATTTTTAATGTACTTAGCGCAATACCTAAAGTAGCAAGAACTAGAAAAATTGCTGTATAACCAATTAGCATAGTTGTGTTAATTAAAAATTGTGGAGCATCAATTTTAAAATATAAAAATAATGCAGAAACTGAAATAACGTACATGGGAACAGATTTTAATAAAGGTTCTATACTTAGTTTTTTACTAGCTATAAATATTCCTAACGTAAAGTGAAGTAACATGATAACCGAGGCGATAGAACCACCAATAGCAAAGCCATTTGAACCGTACGCAAAAATTGCGAGTGGCAGACCGATATTCCCACAATTAGGCAGAATTAGTGGCCCAAGCTCTGTCACTGGATTCCTATTAATTAACTTTAATAAAATTATTCCTGGTATCGCAAATAGACATACAAAAATAATTGTTATGGAGCCAAATTTAACGAATGTATCAAAATCAAGTGAGGTTGATGTAAGCGAGTAAAATAATAAGCATGGAACACCTATTTTTCCAGCAAAATCAGTTATTACATTAGTATCAAATCTTGGATTTTTTCTACCAAACCAATATCCAATTCCGATTACAAAAAATACTGGAAAAACAACTTCAAATAATTTGATAACAATATTTAATAACATGTTTATTGTTTAACTTTATATAGTCACAAAAACAATATAAATAAAAATAATGAAAATTATTAGATTAACTTTTGTATTTTTATTAATATTTCAATCGCAAGTCCTAAGCCATGTAGGGCATTATTCAAAATTAAAAAATTTAAAATTTGAGCTTTTAAGAAATAATGCAGTAGTTGGAAATCATAAAATTTTTTTTAAGTACAATAATAATACATTAGAAGTATACAATGAAATTAGATTTAAAATTAAAAAATTAGGTGTTACCTTTTATAAATATTCATCAGATGGTGTTGAAAAATACAATCAAAATGGAAAATTAGTTTACTTCAAGTCAAAGACCCTGGATAATAAAAAGCATAAATTTTGTGAAATTAAACTAAATCAAAATAATTATGTTTTAAATGGGTCGTCCTTTAAAGGTAACTTAGATAAAGATTTTGTAATTTCATCATACTGGAATCATGAAATTTTAAAAAAAACACATCAAGTTTCTGCAATTACATGTCGTTTAATTGAGCAAAAAGTCAAATTTGTTGCAAGAGAAAATTTAATTATTAAAAATAAAAATTTTAAAACAAGAAAATTTAACATTAATGGAAAAAATCTTAACACAACTATATGGTATGATATAGATTCTAAAATGATATTAAAACAAATATTAACAAAAAAAG
>PAFP01000014.1 GCA_002704185.1 Candidatus Pelagibacter sp. | reverse complement strand
GATACTGGAGGCTTATAATTTTTCAAAAATTTAAAATCAGGTAAATCTGTTGAAAAGTACCAAATCGCAGTAAATACGAAAAAAAAACCAAAGAAAATAATAGTCAAAATACCTATTAAAAATTTATTTATTAAGCTTTTCATAAGTATCTATATCTATAATAAAGTTGTCATATTTGTGAATTATATTATTATTATAGTTTATATAAATTATGAAAAGTTTTTTAAATAAATTATCCCAAGGAAATAAAACATGGAAAAAAGAATTCTTATTGATGCTTCGCATAAGAAGCAGACAAGAGTGGCTATTACGAGCGATAAAAGAGTTGATGGTTACGAATTTGAAGATATCAACAAAAAGCAGTTAAAAGGTAATATTTACCTTGGCAGAATTAGTAGAATTGAGCCCTCATTACAAGCTGCATTCGTAGATTTTGGAAATGAAAGACATGGATTTTTAGCTTTCAATGACATTCAGACGGAGTACTATCAAATCCCGAAAGGAGATAAAGAAGAAATAATTAAAATTGAAGAAGAAGTAAGGAAAGAACTTAAGGAAACTCAAGATATAGAGATAAATAATAACCAAATTAATGAGGATATTGTATCAGATAAGAATGATGTTGAAAAAAAAGATCAATTTGATGAAAACGATAATAATGAAATCGATATAAATAAAAAAGTTGAAGACATAAGAAATAAAAAGAAATTTAAAAGATATAGAATACAAGAGGTAATTAAACCTAATCAAGTAATCCTTGTTCAAATAGTTAAAGAGGAAAGAGGTAAAAAGGGAGCTGCATTAACTACTTTTTTGTCATTAGCAGGAAAGTATATCGTACTAATGCCAAACACTGCAAAAGGTGGGGGGATCTCAAGAAAAATATTTAATTCCCAAGATAGAAAACACATACGAAATGTCATAAATGATTTAGATTTACCTAGTACAATGGGTCTAATAGTTAGAACAGCGGGAGCAAAGAAAACAAAGAATGAAATAAGTAGTGATTTAAATGTTTTATTAAGTATATGGAATGAAATTACAAATAAAACTTTAGAGTCAAATGCTCCTACTTTAATACATGAAGAGGGTGATTTAATTTATAGAACTATTAGAGATTTTTTTAATTTAGAAATAGATAATATAATTATAGAAGGTGAAAATGGTTTTAAAATTGCGAAAAAATATTGTTCAATTATAGCTAAAGACCAAATAAAAAAAATTAAAAAATACAAATCAAAAACACCACTGTTTCATTTCTTTGAAATAGAGAAATATTTAAATAATATATTTGAACCAAGAGTAGAGCTTAAATCTGGAGGTTACATGATTATAAGTCCAACTGAAGCCTTAGTCGCAATAGATATAAATTCTGGTAAGGCAACAAAAGAAAGAAATGTTGAAAAGACTGCATTAGCAACAAACCTTGAGGCAGCTGACGAAATTGCAAGGCAAATTAAATTAAGAGACCTCGCAGGATTAATTGTGGTTGACTTTATTGATATGGAAAATTTCTCTAATAGAAGATTTGTTGAACGGAAAATGAAAGAAGCCCTCAGAGGTGACAAAGCAAGAACTCAAGTTGGTAGGATAAGTAATTTTGGTTTATTAGAAATGACAAGACAGAGATTGAGAGAGAGCTCTGTAAAATGGCAAAATGTATTGTCAAAAGATTCATTTTCAGAAAAAATTTTAAGGTTAATAGAACAAAAATATTTTGATTTTGTTAAAATTAAAAAAATAAATGTTAAAGTTTGTGAAGCAATCAAAAATTACATAGACACGGTATTAAAGAATAATCTCAAGTATATAGAAAAAAAATATAAATTAAAAATTGCTACTGTAAAAGATAATAAATTGTTGTCTAATGAATTTGTAATTAATTTATTAAATGCTAAAAATAAAGAAATAGGAAATATTACTGAAATAAATGTTGAAAATGAAACTGAAACTGATTTAAATTTTAAAAAGAATTTTTCAAATAATGCAAAAGTTAAAAATTATTCTAAAAAATTAAAAAATAAAAAAAAAGATAAAAATAGTTTTAAAAAGAAAGTTGCTTAACTGATTTTGTTTTCATCTGGAGTTGAAGGATTGGCATATAAACTTTTTTTCATTCTTCCGGCAAGATAAGATAATCTACCAGCGATAACAGCTTGTTTCATTGCCTGAGCCATCATAATTGGGTCTTTAGATTTAGCTATTGCTGAGTTAACCAAAACTCCGTCACAGCCAATTTCCATGGCTATAGATGCATCAGAGGCACAACCTATGCCAGCATCAACAATTACAGGAATTTTTGATTGATCTTTTATAATCCTTATATTTATTTTGTTAGGAATACCATTTCCTGTTCCAATTAACGAGCCAAGTGGCATTACAGCAACAACTCCAATATCTTCTAATTGCTTGCAAGCTATTGGATCATCCGAACAATATGCCATAACTTCAAACTTTTCTTTAACCAAAATCTCTGCAGCCTTAATAGTTTCGATCATATTTGGATATAGAGTTTTATTGTCTCCTAAAACTTCAAGTTTAACTAAATTCCAGCCTCCACTTTCTCTAGCTAATCTCAATACTCTTAAAGCGTCTTCCGAATTGTAACAACCAGCTGTGTTGGGTAAATACATAATTTCTTTAGGATNAATANAATCCATNAATAANGGNTNANNTNTATNTNNNANNTTAACTCTTCTTACAGCAACTGTTACAATTTCAGCGCCAGAATTTTTTACTGCCTGTGCAGTTTCTTCAAAATCTTTATATTTTCCAGTTCCTACAATTAATCTAGAATTAAAACTGTGTTTTGAAATTACTAATTTATCATTCATTACCCGCCACCTATAAATGTTACAATTTCTACTACATCTTTATTATTTATAATATGGTTTTTATAAATATCCTTGCTTATAACTTTTCCGTTAATTTCAACTGCCACTTTTTTTTCACTTATTTGTAAAGTCTTTAATAGATTACTTATATTTACTGATTTTTTAAGCTGATGAAGTTTGCCATTTAGTTGTATTTCTATCATATCTATAATATTCATAATTAGTTTAATGTTAATAAAAATTCAAATTATAAACGGTCCTAATCTTAACTTACTAGGTAAAAGAGAACCAGAAATATACGGAAAAATGACCTTAGAAGATATTAATATTAAAATTAAAGATTTTTGCGATAAGAAAAAAATTTCAGTTGATTTTTTTCAATCTAATATTGAAGGTGAGATAGTAAATGAAATACAAAAATTGAACGATCAAAAAGGCAGGGGTTTGATTATAAATGCGGCTGCATTTACTCATACATCAGTAGCAATTTTGGATGCCCTAAGCATCTTAAAAATACCAAAAATTGAAATACATTTGTCAAATATCTATAAAAGAGAGGAATTTAGACAAAAATCTTTAATCAGCAAATCTGTTGATGGTATTATTTGTGGATTTGGATTTGAGAGTTATATTTACGCCGTAGATGCAATTGATAAAATGATAAAAAATGGAAATTGACAAAAAAATTATAAAAAAACTAATTGATGCATTAGAAGATCTAAAAAAATCTACTAAAGGCCAAGAAAATTTTTCAGAATTAGCAACTGAACAGGAAGATGATGGGTTAATAAATATAAAAAGCCCTCTTGTTGGCACAGCTTATTTGGCACCAGAACCTGGTGCAAAACCATTTGTTTCGAAAGGTCAAAAAATTAAAAAAGGTGACACAGTATTAATTGTTGAAGCAATGAAAACTATGAACCATGTTCAGTCAATTGAAAACGGTGAAGTAAAACAAATATGCGTAAATGATGGTGAAGCAGTCGAATTTGATCAAATTCTCGTAAAAATTAAATAGGCCATGATTAATAAGATACTAATTGCNAATAGAGGTGAGATAGCTGTTAGAATAATTAGGGCATGTAGAGAACTTGATATTAAGACAGTTGCAGTACATTCAAACGTTGATAGAGACTCAATGCATGTAAGATTAGCTGATGAAAGTGTATGTATTGGTCCTCACAACCCAATAAATAGTTATTTAAATATACCCAATTTAATTTCTGCATTAGAAATATCTGGAGCAGATGCAATACATCCAGGTTACGGCTTTTTATCTGAAAATTTTAAATTTGCAAAAACGTTAGAACAACACAAAATTAAGTTTATTGGTCCCAAGTCAGATTTAATAAAGAAAATGGGAGATAAAATTCAAGCAAAAAAAATTGCAGAAAAATTAGGCTTACCAACTATTAAAGGATCTGATGGAGCAATTAATGATTTAAATCAAGCAAAAAAAATAGCAAAAAATATTGGTTATCCAATATTGATAAAGGCATCTGGTGGTGGTGGTGGAAAGGGAATGAAAATAGTAGAGAAAGAAAATGAACTTGGATCTCAAATTGAACTTGCAAAAAATGAAGCAAAAAAATATTTTGGTAATGAAGATGTTTTTATAGAAAAGTATTTTAAAAATCCAAGGCATATTGAAGTTCAAATTCTATCAGATGGAAGTAATACTATTCACCTAGGTGAAAGAGATTGTACTATTCAAAGAAGACATCAAAAATTAATCGAGGAAACACCTAGTCCTGTAATAACTGAGGAAGAAAGAAAACAGTTGCTTAAAAATTGCGTTAAAAGTATTTCTAATCTTGGTTACCATGGCGCAGGTACAATAGAATTTATTTATGAAGATGGAAAATTCTATTTTCTTGAAATGAATACCAGATTACAAGTTGAACATCCTGTAACCGAAGTAGTTACTGGTGTAGATATTGTTAAAAGACAAATTGAAATTGCTGCAACAGGAAAATTGAGTCTTAGTCAGGATAAAATAAATTTTTATGGTCACGCCATAGAATGCAGAATTAATGCAGAAAACTATTTAAAGAATTTTCAGCCAAGTTCTGGTGTTATTAATATTTTACACCAACCATCAGGCCCAGGTACACGCGTAGATGCTTGTATATTTCAAGGATGTAAAATTTTACCCTTTTACGATAGCTTGATTGCTAAACTCATATGTAATGGAAAAGATAGAGACTCAGCAAAAACAAGATTGAAAAGAGCATTGGAAGAGTTTGTTATAAACGGTATAGACACAACAATAGATTTGCATAAAAAAATAGTAAATCACGAAGATTTTATTAATTGTAACTATAATGTCAATTGGCTTGCTAAAGCAAAACTATAATCAATAACATTTTTCTAGCCAGATATCATAATTTGGATGATCAAATGAGTTTAATGATGGATACGAGGTAAACATCCAATTATTAAAAATAAAAACAATATTCTTGCTACTAATGTTTTTATCTTTGATCTGAAAGTGTGCTAATGTTTCTAAATATCCTTGTCTATAATCTTTAACGCATTTATCTACGTAGATTTCGAAATTTTTAATTATAGTTTTTTCTTTCAATCTTATTTTAACAATTTGTTTTTTCGATGTAATTTTGTCTAAAAGAGAAATTTGTACAAAATTATTTTTTTTATCTAATATTATAAAATTTTTGTCATCACTAAATGAGCTATTTATACAACAAAAACATAAAATACATATATAGATTAATCTGGTTGCCATGACTTGTATTTTTTATTTTTAAAGTTTTTGTTTTTTGTGTTTGGATTATAAGATTTAGAGGTACCAGTAAGGTTTTCAGAATATTTTTTTTGCCATTGATAATTAGTGAATTTTATCTTATCTGGTGTTGTTTTTATCAGTCTATGCATCCATGAATGCCACTCGGGGGGTATTTTAGATGCATCTATTACATCATTATAAATCACCCATCTTTTCGTATCAGACTTATTTCTATAGTAGGTGTTACCAAAATCATCCACGCCAACTTTAACACCAAAAATTAGAGTGTTTAATAAAGTTCCAAAAGTTTGCCTATTCCACCAAGAGAAAATAATTTTAAACATTTTACAATTTTGAGTTGATTATTTTTAATTAGACTTATAACAAAAACTGAAATAGAAAACTAACTCAATTTTTAGATTCTGTGATTCTTTTATGAGTAAATATACGTCCGAAACCTTTTATACATGTGTTTTTAAAATAACTCATTTGTTAGAAGAAATATCTAACCAAAGTCTGAAAGATTTGGAGAAAAGAAAAGACGGCAAATTTGAGTTACTTGATATAAAATTTAATAAAAGAAAAACCCGGGCTACTAGCGATATAAAAAATGTCGCTTCTAATAAACAAATTAACAATGATTTGAAAATTGAAAATTTATTAGAAAAATCACACGTCGCTAAAACGCAAAATTTTAGTGAAAAAGACAAAGAAAAAATTGAAAATAGTTTTAATAATAGAAAAAAAATGCCCGACAGAAGAAAGGGATATATACAAAAGGCAACAATTGGTGATCACAAAATTTATCTACATATTGGCGAATATGATGACGGCAAAGTAGGAGAAATTTTCATAGATACTAATAAAGAAGGCGAACTTGTTAAGGCATTAATGAACAATTTCGCAATAGCTATTTCTTTAGGTCTACAATATGGAGTTCCTTTAGAAGAGTTTGTGGATGCATTTATTGATACAAAATTTGAACCATCAGGAAAAATCACTGGTAATGATAGAATTTTGAGTGCAACATCTATTCTTGATTATCTTTTTAGAGAATTAGCTATTTCATACCTAAATAGAGAAGATTTAGCGCATACTCCATCAATCAAAAAGAGCGAAAATACAAACTTTGATGATAATCCGGAATTATCTAAATTTTTAGATGTATTGAAAGATAGCACAAGTAAAGGCTTTATGAGAAATCAATACAAAGATAAATTAGTAGATCTAACAAATGTAAGATTGAATATAAAAAGCAAAAAAGCTTAATTTTTTTTGTTTATAATTTTTAAACCTAAATCTTTTAATAATTCAACATCTATATCATTGGGAGCATTCATCATTAGATCTTGAGCATTTTGATTCATTGGAAACATTATAACTTCTCTTATATTTTTTTCATTAGCGAGTAACATTACTATTCTATCAATTCCTGGGGCTATTCCGCCGTGTGGAGNAGCTCCGTGTTTAAATGCAGATACCATTCCAGAGAACTTTGTATCAATATCTTTTTTATCGTATCCAGCAATTTCGAATAATTTATACATTAAATCGGGTTTATGATTTCTAATTGCGCCTGAAGATAATTCAATACCATTACAAACCAGGTCATACTGATAAGCTTTGATGTTCAGCGGTTTAGAAAAATCTAATTTTTTTATATCTCCTTGAGGCATTGAAAAAGGATTATGACTAAAATTTATTTTTTTTGTTTTTTCGTCTATTTCAAACATCGGGTAATCGGTTATCCAACAAAACTTAAACTTATCTTTTTGAGAAAGATCCAAATCGTCAGAAATTTTAATTCTTGCTTGACCTAATATCATTTCTACATCTTTTTTATTGCCACAGGCTAAAAATAAGCTATCTCCCTCATTGGCGTTTACACATTGACAAATTTTTTCTAAAGCTTTTTCACCAAATAGTTTGCCAATTGTGCCTTTGCCAACAAATTTGTTCTCGAATTTTTCTATAGAAAAATATGCTAACCCTGAAGCGCCTTGTGCTTTAGCCCATTTATCGATACCATCAAAAAAACTTCTAGGTTTATTGATAGTATTAGGAGTTTTAATAGCTCTTACAATATTTCCTTTAGAAACCAATTTTTTGAAAATTTCAAATTTAACATCATCTAGTTTAAAAAACTCAGTCAAATCTTTTATTATTAATGGATTTCTTAAATCTGGTTTATCAGTACCGTAATTTAGCATTGAGTCTTCAAATTTGATTCTAGGAAATTTTTCATCAATATTCTTTTGTTTGCTAAATTTTGTAAATAATTTAGTAAAAAGTTTTTCTATAACATTAAAAATATCTTCTTGCGTTACAAAAGACATTTCTAAATCTAGTTGATAAAATTCACCTGGACTTCTGTCTGCTCTTGCATCTTCATCCCTGAAACATGGTGCAATTTGAAAATATTTGTCAAATCCTGCAACCATTATTAATTGTTTAAATTGCTGAGGTGCCTGTGGTAATGCATAAAACTTTCCAATATTTAATCTACTCGGAACTAAAAAATCTCTTGCTCCTTCAGGACTCGACGAAGTTAAAATGGGTGTATGAAATTCGTTAAAACCCATTAATCTCAAACTATCTCTAATAAATGAAATTATTTCAGATCTTAGCAAAATGTTTTCATGAATTTTTTTTCTTCTTAAATCTAAATATCTATATTTTAATCGAATCTCTTCAGAATAATCTTGATCACTAAATACTGGCATTGGTAATTCAGAACATTCACCAAGGATTTCAAATTGTTCAATGTGAATTTCTATTTCACCAGTTAATAAATCTTTATTAATTGTTTCTTTCGACCTTTCTACTACTTTGCCTTCAATTAAAAGAACTGTTTCTAAAGAAGTTCTTTCTAAATGTTTAAACAAATTATTACTTTGGTCAATTACACACTGAGTAATACCATAGTTGTCTCTTAAGTCCAAAAAAAGCAAGTTACCATGATCTCGTTTTTTGTGGAGCCAACCTGAGATTTTTACAATGGAACCTATAGTTTTTTTATTTAATTCCCCGCAGTTATGTGATCTATATCTATGCAAATTTAACCCTTTGGAATGTTGATATATATTTTTAATATAAAAACAATATTTAAATGATAATTGATAACGAAAAAAAATTAAACATTTTTAAAAAAAAAATAAAGAAAAAAAAATACTTGTATTTAGATACTGAGTTTAATAGGGAAAATACTTATAAAGCTACTTTGTCCTTTATTAGTATTTTTGATGGTAAAATTTATTATATACTTGATGCATTAAAATATAAGAAATTAGTTAAACCATTAATAAATTTAATTTCTGCTAAATCAATAACTAAAATTTTACATGGATCTGAACAAGATCTAGAGTTAATTCACCAATTTGATTGTGAGTTAGGGCCAATTTTTGATAATCAAATAGCTGCAGCATTTTGTGGATTTGAAAGAAATTTATCATATCAAAATATAACTAAAATTATTTGCAAAAAAAAAATTGATAAAAAACTTCAAAATATCAATTGGTTAAAAAGACCTGTAAGTAAAAAAGTCATAAGCTACCTAAAAAACGACACTAAGTATTTAGAACCAACGCATAAATACTTAAAAAAAATTTTATATAAAACAAAAAAAATAAAATACTTTAATGAGGAAATGGATATATTTAAAAAGAATGCAACAAATGTACTAAAGTTGAGTTCAATACTAAAAAGAAATATCAATATTAATATACTTGAAAATAAACAATTCAAAAATATTCTTATGATAAGAAATATGATCTCAAAAAAAAAGAATCTCCCAAAAAACTGGGTTCTTAGCGATAATGATATAATAAAATTACTTAATTCTAAAAATAATAATATACTAAAAAAAAATACTAAAATTTCAAAAGATTTTAAAAATAAAATTATGAAAAATATTAATTATTTAAAAAAAATCAAAATCAGAAAAATTAGAATTGATAATACATTAATTGCATCTATGAACTTTATAAGATTAATAATAGCAAAAAAAAATAAAATAGATGAAAATTTAATTGCTACTAAAAACGAAATATATAATTATCTTGCTTATAAAAAATATAAAAGCAAATGGAGAAAAAAAATTTTTTACAATAAGTTTGAAAAATTTTTAACTGGAAATATTAATGTTAAATCTAAAAATGGAATTATTCAGATTTAGTTTTTTTTAAAAATTCGTTAATAGATTTTTTGGATATTTTTTTTTTATTACTTAACACAAAATTATCGAATTCATTTACGAAGCTAAATATATTTTCATATGATCTACCAATCATTCTAACAATATAAGTTATTAAATCTTTTTCTATAGATACCTGCCTGTCCGAAAAAAACTTTGTTACCAAAGTATATATTAAGTCATCACCTGGTTGGTCTATTTTTTTGATATCAAAAATATTAATTCTGGATTTTAAATCTTTTAATAATATTTTATAGTCTAGCAAAGGTGTTCTAGATGCTATTATTAAATAATTATTTGCATTTAAAAAATTATTTATTAATGTAAAAATTAATCTTTCGTCTATTACTTCATCATTAAAATTATCGATTATTAAAAATTTGAGATTCAAATATTCTTCTATATTTTTATTTTTTTTTAAAATTTTGTAGTCTATCAATTTTAAATTTTCTTTTTTTTTAAAAATATTCAGTAAGTGAGTTTTTCCAGAGTATTTGGGTCCATAAATATTTATTAATTTTGATGGCCATTTTGGATAGTTTTTTAAAAAATCAAAAACATTTTTGTTGCTACTAGATATACAAAAGTCCTCTTCGAAATAATATTCAGTATTTTTAAATAAAAATACTTTTTGTTCATTCATTATAATATATATCCCAATTATTATTTTGTTTTCTAATTTTTATATTTTTATTTTCTAGATTTTCAATTAGTTCATCTTCGCTTCCTGAGAAAATAAAAGATCCCACAACTTTTTTTTTAGAAACTAATTCAATTTTTTTTTCTGAAATATTTTTATTTTCAAAAATAGTTTTAATAAATAAATTTAAATTATCTGCATTTTTTGGATAAAAATTATATACGATCTTTTTTGTGTTTTCTGTATTAAATATATTTTGCTCTTTCCAAATATTTTCAACAAAGAATTTTAGCTTTGGTATTATAAGATCATAATTTCCAGAATATAAAAAGCTTTTGTAATATACAGAATTATTTATTGAAAGCTTTGTTCTAATATTATTTTTGTAGTTTTTATCTAAATAAATAATTAAGAAATTTTTTAAACCATAATTATTTAATAATTTATTAATATTTATATCTTTTAAATTTAAATTTTGATCTAAGGTGATACTTTTTTGGTCTAATAAATCTCCTCCAGGAGATATATATTCTATAAGGTAATCTTCAAATGAAAAAAAGACATTATAAAAATTTTTATTATTCCAAATGTTAAGTTGGTTTTTTTCATTTTTTTCCAAGTATATAACTAAAATTGGTTTACCTTTAAAATCAACATATCTTATTTTCTTTGATTTAAAGTAGCTCTTAACTTTATCAGCATTAAATTTAATAGAAACTACAAATTGATAATTTTTATTTATTTGAATTTCATCTTTAATTATAAAGTCATCTATTAGGTTGAGAGCCTGATTATTAGATTTTATTAAGTTAAGATCGTCCTCCACTAATAATCTCTTTTTTAATTGATCAAATGCCTGTATTTTGATTTTATCTATTATAGACGATCTATTTTTTTTTATATTACTTATTTTTTCTGAATATTTAAAATTATCAACAGTATAAATATTTGCATTTACTTTAAAATTAAACCAAAAAGATAAAGAAAATATTAATAAAAAAAATATATTATTTTTATAATTACTATAGTGCATAAAAAAAAATTTACTTATAAAAACAGCGGTGTAAATACACGTAACACATCTAATTTAATTAATTATATATCAAAACTTTCCAATAAAACAAAAATTAAAGGATCTACAATTAAAGGTTTTAAAAATATTGGTGGCTTTGGCTCATTATTTGATTTGTCACCATATAAAATCAAAAATCCTGTTCTAGTATCAGCGACCGATGGGGTTGGTACAAAAGTGGAATTGGCTAGCAAATTAAATAATTGTAAAAAAATTGGTATTGATTTAGTAGCAATGTGTATTAATGATTTGATAGTGCAAGGTGCAAAACCAATTTTTTTTTTAGATTATATTTCTGTCGGAAAAGTAAGAAATAAACAATATAAAGAATTAATCAGGGGAATTGCAGAGGGCTGTAAAATATCTAATTGTTATTTAGCAGGAGGAGAAACGGCAGAAATGCCAGGAATATACTCTGGTAATAAATTTGATTTAGCTGGTTTTGCGGTGGGTATATTAGAGAAGACCAAAATCCTTGACGGATCAAAAATTAAAAATAAGGATATAATTTTGGGATTTCCATCTAATGGTATTCACTCTAACGGGTTATCTTTAATTAGAAAAATAATTTCTGAGAAAAAAATTAATTTA
Source organism: Candidatus Pelagibacter sp. (assembly GCA_002704185.1). Taxonomy (GTDB): domain Bacteria; phylum Pseudomonadota; class Alphaproteobacteria; order Pelagibacterales; family Pelagibacteraceae. Next base: position 539 of record PAFP01000014.1, on the reverse strand, counting down.
AATAAAAATGCTTTCCTAAAAAGTGAATTGTTAAAACCTACAAAAATATACTCAGATATAATATTGAATTTGCATAAAAAAAGGTTTTTAAATGGTGCAGCTCATATCACTGGGGGAGGATTAATTAATAATATTATAAGAGTAATTCCAAAAAATTATCAAATAAAAATAAATTTAAAAAAAATTAAGACAAAAAAAATTTTTTCATGGATAAATCAATTTGTAGAACATGATGAAATGCTAAATACATTTAACTGTGGAGTAGGATTTTGTGTGATTGCAAGTCCAAAAAATATTAATAAAATTATAAAAAGTTCCAAATCACTTAATCCATATGTTATTGGTGAAGTAACGTATAAAAGAAATACTAGAGTTATACTTGATGGGAAAATTAAGTTTTAACAAAAAAAAAGTTGCTGTTTTTTTATCTGGAAAAGGATCTAATTTCAAAAGTTTATACAAATTTTCTAGAAAAAAACAGTCTCATTATAAAATAGTTTTAGTTATCTCAAACAAGAAAGGTACCCATGGTATTAAAT
>PAFP01000013.1 GCA_002704185.1 Candidatus Pelagibacter sp. | reverse complement strand
ATTTTAATTTTAAAGATTTTTTTTCAGTAAAAAGTAATGAAGATCCTATTTTAATAACTATAATTTTAGAGTTTAAGATATTTAACATAATGCTTTTATAATATTAGTTAAATTAGTTCTTTTTAACACAGACATATAGTAAAATTTATGTTTATAAATTTTTTTAAATTCATTTAATTTTTTTTTTATTGTTGCTTCATCTAGTAAATCAATCTTATTCAAAATAACAATTTCTTTTTTTTTAAAAACATCATTACTATATTTTTTTAGTTCTGTTCTAATAATATCATAATGTTTACAAATATCTTTATCAGTAATATCTACTAAATGTATTAAACTACTACATCTTTCTATATGTTTTAAAAATTTAATACCTAAACCTACACCTTTATGTGCACCCTTTATAATACCTGGTATGTCAGCAATAATATATTCTTTGTTAAAAACTTTAAGTATACCAAGATTTGGATTAATTGTTGTAAATGGATAATCAGCAATCTTCGGTTTTGCGCGCGTTATACAATTTAAAAAACTCGACTTTCCAGAATTTGGTAAACCAATAATACCAATATCAGCTATAACTTTTAGTTCTAAAATTATTTCAAGCTTTTCGCCAATTGTTCCCTTAGTAATTTTTCTTGGTGCCCTATTTGTAGAGCTTTTGAATCTTGTATTACCTAAGCCACCTTTACCACCTTGAACGATTCTTATTTTTTCATTATTTTTTAAAATATCAGCAATTAAAATTTTTTTATCAGAAGAATATATTTGAGTTCCTAAAGGAACTTTTAAAAATAAATCTTTACCGTATGCACCATTTTTATTATTGCTTTTACCGTCAAAACCGTTTTTTGCTCTAAAACTTTTGACATATCTATAGTCAATTAAAGTGTTTAAGTTTCTATCAGCAACAAAATATATCGAACCACCATCTCCACCATCTCCTCCATTTGGACCACCAAACTCTATAAATTTTTCCCTTCTAAAACTACAACATCCGTTACCACCCTTGCCTGCTTGTAGAAATATATTTGCTTGATCTAGGAATTTCATTGTTAATTTAAACTAATATTTAGTAAAAATTTATTGTGGTATGACTGAAATAAAAGTTTTTCCAAACTTTTTAGTTTTAAATTGAACAATACCCGATATTTTTGAAAAAATAGTATGATCTTTACCTATACCGACATTTTTTCCAGGATGAATTCTAGTTCCACGCTGTCTTACAATTATGTTTCCAGCTAAAACTTTTTGACCGCCATATTTTTTTACTCCAAGTCTACGGCCTGCGCTATCCCTGCCATTTCTAGATGATCCACCAGCTTTTTTAGTTGCCATATAATTTATTTAATCCTTGTCTTTTTGGTCGGCTCTATTTTTTTAACTTTTTTGTTTTCATTACTTTTTTCTGAAACAACTTTTCCATCTTTCCCATATATTTTCGTTATTTGGACAATACTCATATTTTGTCTATGTCCATTTTTTCTTTTAGAATTTTGTCTTCTTCTTTTTTTAAATACTAATATTGTTTTATTTTTTCTTTGCTGCAGTACTTTTGCTTCTACTTTTGCTCCAACTATACTAGGAGTTCCAATTTCTACTTTATTATCATTATTCAATAGCAATACTTCTTTAAATTGAACTACATCACCAACTTTATTTGGTAATTTTTCAATTGTAACCTCGTCATTGGCAAAAACTTTATACTGTTTTCCACCGGTGTTTATAACTGCGAATGTCATATTATTTAAAGTTGGTGCAATATATCCAGATGATAATCCAAGTCAAGTATTGTAGACGAATGGTTATTAGAAATTATCCTTTAATCCCCTTAATTTAGCGAAAACTTCCTCACTAGAAGCATTTTTCATATTAATATTATTCTTTATCTCCTGGACTTCACATCTAAAAAAAATATTAGTATCTTTTTCTAGCTGTACAGTAGTTGGTATAGTTGGTTTATTATTTTTTCTTAAAGATAAAACACTCTTAGATCTTTTAAATAATTCACTATTATTTTTATCAAGTTTCAGACAAAATTTACTATTTGAAATTGTGTATTCATGTCCAGAGTATATTGTCGTATCATTACTAAGATTTTTAATTTTAACTACAGACTCATACATCTCTTTAGTGGAACCTTCAAAAATTCGACCACATCCCATTGGAAACACAATATCACCTACAAAAGCCAATTTATTTTTTTGAAAGTGGTAAAAAACATGCCCAGCTGTATGTCCTGGCGCATGTTCAATCCTTACAGCTTCATCGCCAAATTTCCATATCTCATGATTTTTCAATTGTATATCAATACCTGGAATTCTATATGAATCTTGCTCAAAACCAATAATTTTACAATTAAAGATTTTTTTAAGTTCTAAATTTCCATCAACATGGTCAGCATGATGATGAGTATTTAATATATAATCTAGTTTTAGATTTAATTTATTTAAAAAGTTAGTTATTGGTTCTACAACTGGAGGATCAACAGCAATTACTTTATCAGAGGATTTGTCTTGTATTATATAAGTATAATTATCACTTAAGCAAGGCAAGATATTTACATTTAAGACACTCATTAAAATATTTCACTCATTTTTTTTAAACTTTAAATTTAAATTACTTATTTAGTAATTAAAAAAACGCCTATTTCCGATATCAAATTTTTTATATTCAAATTACTATAATTAATAGTACTAAATTTATTATTTGTAATAGATATAGATTTCATGATACGAATTTTATCTATTTTACATAAAAAATAAAAATCCTTAATTGTACTCATGTGTAAGTTAGGTGTATCAAACCAATTATAAGGTAATGTTTTTGTTATCGGCATTTTACCTTTTAAAAGGAGATGCAGTCTTACCTTCCAATATCCAAAATTAGGTATAGTAATAATCGCCTTATTTGCTATTCTTAGTAAATCATTCAAAACTTTTCTAGGATTATAAAATTGCTGAAGTGATTGATTTAAAATTGCGAAATCAAATGAATTATCTGGATAATTTATTAAATCTTTTTCTGCATCGCCTTCTATTACTGCAAGCCCTTTGGATAAACACTCAGTAACTTTTAGTTGATTGATTTCTATACCTCTACCATTAATATTTTTGTTTTTTTTTAAAATTAAAAGTAGGTTACCATCACCACAACCTACATCTAGTACTTTAGATTTGGTTTCAATTAAATCTAAAAGAACATTATCTTCAATTTTCATTTTTAAAATCCTCATAATTAGACTCAAGGAATCCCTTTAGAGTGTCTAAAAATTTAGGTTCATTTACTAAAAAAGAGTCGTGACCGTTATTAGTTATAATATTTACAAAGCTAACCTCCGCACCAATAGAGTTTAACGCAATCACAATTTTTTTACTTTCGCTCGTAGGATACAACCAGTCAGTACTAAATGATATAATACAAAATTTAATTTTAGTATTTTCGAATGCCAAGGATAAGTTTCCATTATTTGCTTTGTATAAATCAAAGTAATCCATGGCTCTCGTAATGTATAAATAAGAATTCGCATCAAATCTATCTACAAAAGAATATCCTTGATATTTTAAATAACTCTCAACTTGAAAGTCAGCATCAAATGAAAATTGTAATTCTTTATCCTCTTGTAATTTTCTTCCAAATTTATTTTGTAACCCTTTTTCTGATAAATAACTTATGTGTCCCGCCATTCTAGCGATTGCAAGACCTTTTCTAGGAATCTTACCTGTTGAAATATAATTACCCGCGTCCCACTCCGGATCAGCCATTATTGCCTGTCGAGCTAATTCGTTAAAAGCAATATTTTGTGCTGAGTGACTTGCGGCACACGCAATCGGAACTGCTGTAAAAGTCTTATTTGGATAAAGAGAGCAAAATTGAAGTGCTTGCATACCACCCATGGAACCTCCAAGTACAGCTAAGGTTTTATCTATGCCAAGATGGTCTAAAAGATAAGCCTGGGCCTTTACCATATCTTTTATTGTAATCACTGGAAAACCTAAACCGTATGGCTTACCTGTCTCCTTGCAAATTTCTTTTGGACCTGTACTTCCCATGCAACCTCCAATCACATTAGCACAGATTACGAAATATTTTTTTGTATCGATTGGTTTATTTTCTCCAACTACTAGATTCCACCATCCCTCTTTTCCTGTGACTTTATTCAAACCTGTTACAAATTGATCTCCAGACAAGGCATGAAAAATTAGTATGGCATTTTTTTTATTTTTATCTAGTTTTCCGTAGGTTTCAAATGCAACATCAAACTTGTTAAGCTTTACACCGCAGTCTAACAGTAAATCCTTGCTTATAGTAATTTTATTTATGTTTTCAAAATTAAGTTTCATCTATTAAATCGTATGTTAGTACGATTTCCTTTTTAGCAGTTTATGCCTGCAATTTGGCTAAATCGGCACTTGAATGTTGTACTAAAAGGTAAAAATATTGTCAAACTATCTTAAGTTTTACAGCAATGAATAAGTAATATATTAAGTCATAAAAAATCATGAATTTACCTGAACCAAAAAACATAAATATTAATAGCTATTCATCTGGATTAACTAGAATAGTAAATAGTGCTAATCTCATTAAATTGTCCCAGAATGAAACCCCTCTTGGACCGTGTCCAGAAGCCTCTAAAATTATAAAGAAAAGGCTAAGGACTCTTTCACGTTATCCCGATGGTAACTCAAACTTGTTAAGAGACAAAATAGGTAAAAAATTTAAACTAGATAAAGATCAAATAATTGTTGGAAGTGGGTCTGATGAGATAATTAGTTTAGTCTGCCAGGCTTTTTTAGAGAAAAATGATGAAGTTATTTTAAGCGAAAATTCTTTTTTAATGTACAGAATTTATGCTCAGATCAATGGTGCAAGGGTTGTGTATTCAAAAGAAAAAAATAATACTTTTGATATTAATGAAACAATTCAGTCCATAACCGACAAAACTAAAATAATTTTCATTGCTAATCCTAATAATCCTACTGGTACATATTTAGATCAAAACGATATTTTAAAATTGCGATCACTTATTCCAAGTCATATTTTACTGATGATAGATGATGCGTATGCTGAATTTATGATTGATAAAGATTTTAAATCAGGATTAGATTTATTTAAAGATTTTAAAAATGTAGTTGTAAGTAGAACATTCTCTAAAATATATGGTTTAGCAAATCTGAGGCTTGGCTGGGGTTATAGTTCAAAAGATATAATAAAATCTCTTAATCTAATTAGACCACCGTTTAATATTTCAGGTTTAACACAAGAAGCCGGAGTAGCTTCGTTAAATAACCAAAAATGGCTAAACAAAAACATTAAACATAATACCAAATGGTCAAAAATTTTCTTTAATAAACTATTAGAAAAAAAATTTAAAACTAATAACCCTTGTGCAAATTTTTTTTTAATGAACTGTGATCAACTAAATTTAAATTCAGAGGATGTTTTTAATATATTTTTGAAGTCTAATATTTTATTAAGAAAAATGACGTCCTATGGAATAAAGAATTCTTTAAGGGTTTCTATAGGAAACAATAAAGAAAATAGAAAATTTTTAGAGGTATTAGAAAAAAAAATTTAATATGTTAAATATTGCAATAATTGGTATTGGTCTAATTGGTTCATCAATTGCCAGATATATCAGATCCACCAATAAAGAAGTTGTTATTAATATTGTTGATAATTCCCAATTAGCTTTAGAAAAATCAAAAAAATTAAATTTAGGGAATAATTATTTTGAGAATATGTCCGAGTGCAAGGATGAAAATGAAATAATTTTTATTTGTACCCCAATAAGCGGATACAAACTAATATTTGAAGAATTACAAAAATTAAAGATTAGTAATAAAACAATTATAACTGATGTTGGCTCTTCTAAATCCGAAATAATTAAACTTGCTCAAAATATATTAAGTGAAAATATAAAATTTGTTCCCGCCCATCCTATTGCAGGAACAGAGCAGAGTGGACCTGAATCTGGATTTGAAGGCCTATTTAAAAATAAATGGCTAGTAATCACACCATGTAAAAATTCTGATGATGAGAGTATTAAAGTTATTTCAAATTTGTGGAAGTCATTTGGATGTAAAATTCAATTGATGGATATGAATGATCACGATTCTATCATGGCTATAACAAGTCATATTCCACATATTATTGCATACAATATTGTGGGAACCGCATCAAACTTAGAAGATAACCTAAAGGAAGAGGTCATTAAATATAGTGCGAGTGGTTTCAGAGACTTCACAAGAATCGCTTCATCAGATCCTACTATGTGGAGAGATATTATACTTAGTAACAAGGTACCAATTCTTAAAATGCTAGATAAATTTGAAAAGGATTTAGATGGATTGAAGGATGCGATTAAGAATGAAGATAAAGAGAAATTATTCAATATTTTTAATAAAACTAGGGATATTAGAAAAAGGATAATTGATGAAGGTCAAGATGTTAAGGAACCAAATTTTGGAAGAAAAAATTAATAATGGATTTTTTTGGATAATTTTTTTAGAAAGTCATCAATTTCTAAACCTTCAGATATAGGTTCTTTAAAAACGATTTTAATATTATAAGGGTATTTTACGAAGCTATTTCTTGGCCAAAATTTTCCAGAGTTAAGATAAACTGGAATACATGGAATATTTAAACTTTTGTAGATTCTGTAAACACCCTTTTTGATGGGGTATTCCTTGTCTGCAGCAACTCTTGTTCCATGAGGAAATATTATTAATTTTCTTTTATCTTTTAAAATATTATGAGAAATTTTTTTATAAAAATTTAAATTTTTTTTTGTAATTTTCTTACGTTCTATTGGAACGTAACCAAGTTTCATCAAGTATAGATTATAAAAAGGTATAAATAATAGCTCTTTTTTAATAACAAAAAATGCATCGGGTACAAGGTAATTAAATACAAACGTTTCAAACATTGATTGATGAGCGCTAGCTATAATAAAATTTTCATATTTTTTTAAATTATCAAAACCTGACATTTCCACATTAATATTGTAAATTAGTTTTGTAACTCTTAAGAAATACCAACCTAAGAAATACACTAATTTAGATAAAAAATTTTTTCTAGGTAAAATTAATAGTGGCAAAGCTACGATACAAATAATAGCTATCATAGTAAAAATTAGAAAATTAAATACTATTGACTTAATCAAATTCACAACTAATTAATTTTATTAATTTTCTGTCTTGGTCTTATGGTTAAGATTTTGTTTCCTTTAACTATTAATTCAGCAAGAAGAGGTCTCATGTTGTAATTAGATGCTAGGCTTCTTGCATACGCACCTGAATTAGTTATACAAATATAGTCATTTTCATATATTTTTGAAAAATTATTATAAATTCCAAATTTATCACTACTCTCACAAACTGGACCAACAAATTCAATTTTATCATTCAATACACTCCTTTTGGTAAGTGGTAGAATAAAATGATAGGCGTCATACATAGCTGTTCTTATTAAATCATTCATGGCAACGTCAGTTACTATAAATTTCTTTTTTTCTCCTTTTTTTACATAAATAATTTTTGAAATAATTACACCAATATTTCCACTTAAGTATCGACCAGGTTCAAATATTATATCAACTTTATTTGATTTTTTGAAATCCAGAACAAGTTTTGCATAACTTTTTAACGGAAATTTTTTATCTTTAGGTGAATATGGTATACTCATTCCACCTCCAAGATCTACGTATTTGATATTAATATTTTCATATTTTAATTTCTTTAAAATTTTGTTTAATACCAATAAACATTTTTTAAACGGACTAACCTCTTTAATTTGGCTTCCAATATGAACACTTATTGCTGCGATAAGAATAGATTTACTATTCTTAAAATCTTTTATAATTTTTTTTAATTCAATAGTTGAAATCCCAAATTTATCCTGACTACCCCCAGTAGAAATTTTTTTATGTGTTTCTGCGTTTATATCTGGGTTAATTCTTAAACCTATTTTGGATTTTATACCTAAACTTTTTGATATTTTATAAATTGAAATTACTTCGCTATATGACTCACAATTAATTAAAAAAATTTTTTTTGAAATTGCATACTTAAGTTCATCGTACGTTTTTCCAACTCCTGAAAAAACAATTTTATTTGGTTTTATTCCTGATTTTAAAGCTAAAATTAATTCACCCGCTGAGACTACATCTGCACCTAGTCCAAGTTTGGCATACTCTTTGATTATAGTTTTATTTGAATTAGATTTGAGAGAAAAACATATCAATGGTTTAACTTTCGAAAATGTCTTTTTAAAAAAAATAGCATTACTTTTTAACTGTTTTTGAGAGTATAAATAAAAAGGAGTTTTATATTTTGTAGCTATATTAGTTAAAGCACAATTATTCCAAAAAAGTTTATTACCCTTAAAAGTAAAATTTTCCATTATATTTTATTAATAAATATAGTTGCAGTTTTCTTGTATTCTGGTGGTGCCTTCTTACCACAACCAAATATGAAAAGTGTTATAATAATTATTGAAAAAAAATTTTTTATATTCATCTCATTTCCCTTTCTGACTTATTTAACATCTTAATTACGTTGACTTTACTTGTTCCTCCAAAAGATTTTTTTGAGTTAACCGAATTACTAACATCGAATATCTTCATAACATCCTTATCTATTTGGTTACAAACTTTTTTTATATCGTCAAATTTTAATTCATTTAAAGTTATATTCATTTTTTCAGCAATATTGACTAACTGTGCTGATTTTTTATGAGCATCTCTAAAACTCATTCCCTTATTAACAAGATATTCTGCAAAATCGGTAGCTGTTGTAAATCCATTTAAAGCATACTCATACATTTTTTTCTTATTTGGTTTGATTGCTTTTACTAGATCTTTTGTGAGTTTAAGATTTTTAATTAAATTGTCATTACACTCAAAAACTAATTTTTTATCATCTTGCATATCCTTAAAATAGCTTAATGGTAAAGCTTTCATAATTATAAATAAGGAATTTAAATTCGATATTATTATTGCAGTTTTTCCTCTGACTATCTCGGCTGAATCAGGATTTTTTTTTTGGGGCATCATCGATGATCCAGTTAACATATCATCTTTTATAGATATCATTTTAGCAATATCTGAATTCCAAATTATTATTTCTTCAGCAAATCTCGATAAATGCATCGCATTAATACTGCAAACAAACATAAATTCTAATGCATAATCTCTATCAGAAACTGCATCCATAGAGTTAGATGTTGGTTTATGAAAATTTAGTTTTTTTGTTGTAAAATTTCTATCAATTTTTAAACTTGTTCCCGCTAAAGCCCCTGAACCTAAAGGATTTTCTGATGTATTTTTTATTAAATTATTTAGCTTTACAATATCCCTCTTAAACATTTCCACATATGCGAGCATATAATGTGCAAAAAGTACTGGTTGTGCATTTTTAAGATGCGTAAAACCTGGCATGATTATATTTATGTTCTTTTTAGATAATTTAATAAGCTCCAAAATCAGATATCTAATATTTTCTTTTAATATTTTTGAAGATTTTATTATCCATAATTTAAAATCAGTTGTAACTTGATCATTCCTTGATCTAGCTATATGCAAATAACCTGCATCTGATCCTATAACTTGAAAAAGTCTATTTTCAATATTTAAATGGATATCTTCATATTTTTTATCAAATTTAAATTTTTTTCTTTTAATTTCATTTCTGATTTTATTTAATCCTGAAACTATTTTTTTAGATATCTTGGGTGAAATAATTTTTTGTTTTGATAGCATTTTACAATGAATTATTGACGCATCGATGTCCTCATTATAAAGAGCCTTATCTATATCTATAGATGCATTAACTTCCTGCAAAATATTGTTAGTTTTATGTTTCATTCTCTTTCCCCAAACGGTATTATAATTTAATTTTTTTTTCATTTTTAATACTTTATGAATTTATTTTTAAAACAAATAGCTCTAATTCTTGTTTACACAATATTGTTTAATTATTCCAACATTTCTTTATCAAAAGATAAAACAGATACTAGCTTTAAAAACATAATTATCTACCCAAAAAGTAAGGATTTTCCAATTCTATATCTCAAGAACGTCAAAGGTGAAGATATTATAATTAGCAAATATACAAAAAGAATAACTTTAATTAATTTTTGGGCTACCTGGTGTGCTCCCTGTATTGAAGAATTACCATCGTTAGATAGACTTAAATCTAAATATGAAAATAATATAGATATAATTGCTGTAAATGTTGAAAAAATTAATTATAAAAAAGCTGAAAACTTTTTAAAAAGTCTGAATATTGAAAATTTTCAAACATATTTTGATAAAGATTTTAGGATCGCTAAACTACTAGGCTTGAGGGGTATTCCAATAACTATTATAGTTGGTAGAGACGGAAGGGAAGCTGGAAGAGTAATTGGATCAATAGAATTTGATCAAGATCAATTCATTTCTTTATTAGAAAAAATATGAATTATTTCCCATAAATATATGCAAGACTCATCAGAATAATAATTGCGCAGAATTGCAAAAATACTCGCATTTGCATTAGCTTGTTACTTTTTTTCTTTTCCTCTAAATTTCCCCCAGAAAAAAAAGATTTTAAACCTCTTATAAGAACAATTGTTACAGCCAGTATAGCAATAATTGCTATAAAACTTAAGGAATTTTCAGACATATCTTGTTCTTAACATAAAAAATTTATATTTGTAATATAATAATGAATTTAAAATTTGAAGAATTAAAAAGCAATGAACGAATTAACCAAGTTGTAATATTACTACATGGTTATGGTGCAGATGCTAAAGATCTAATTTCTCTTGCAAATTATTGGTATAGGTTTTTACCAAATACATTATTTATATCTCCTTGTGCTCCAATGAAATGTCAAATAAATAGTGATGGATACGAATGGTTTGACTTAATGCAGATTGATAAGAGTAAAATTTTAATTCAATTAAATAATTCTTGTGAGAAACTTAAAATATTAGTCGAGAACATTATAAAAAAATATGGAGTAAAATATAGAGATATTATATTTGTTGGTTTTTCTCAAGGTACTATGATTGCATTACATACTTCTTTAAGTTTAAAGTTTCCAGTAAAAGGAGTATTAGGATTTTCTGGAAAAATATATGATCTAGAATTATTAAGTAAAGAATTAAATACAAAAACTAAAGTTTTTTTTATTCACGGCACTAAAGACGAGGTCATTAAACTAGAAGAGATGTACGATAGTTTTGAATTACTGAAAAAATTAAAAATTGATGTTGATTATAAGGTTTTGAATTGTGATCATACAATTAGTGCAGAGGGAATGAGCATAGGCCTTAGTTTTATACGTAATCTTACGTGACATTTTTTATTAAAGTTTAACTTGATCATATAACTTTTTTTTAATAACTTATTAAATATGATTGCATCAAATGCATCAAATTTACCGTTAGAAAAATGCCCAGCTTTAGTCTTAAATGCAGACTATCGTCCGCTCAGTTATTACCCTTTATCTCTTTGGAGTTGGCAAGATGCTGTTAGGGATGTTTTTCTTGATCGAGTAAATATTGTTTCTGAATATGATAGAATAATCAGAAGTCCGTCGTTTTCTATGAAATTACCAAGTGTAATTTCTTTAAAATTATTTATCAAACCGTCCGAATTTCCAAATTTCACAAGATTTAACGTCTTTTTAAGAGATAAGTTTACCTGTCTTTATTGTGGTGCAAATAAAAATTTAACTTTTGATCATGTTGTGCCTAAATCAAAAGGTGGACAAACATCATGGGAAAATGTTGTTTCTGCCTGTTCGACTTGCAATGTCAAAAAAGGAGGAAAGCTACCATCGCAATGTGGTATGTATCCAAAGATAAAACCTTATAAACCAACAGAGGAACAATTACATAGAAATGGAAGAAACTTTCCACCAAATTTTTTACACAAAAGTTGGCTAGATTATCTATATTGGGATGTAAAATTAGAAAATTAAGTTAAATTTTTTCACTAATCTTTATTGCTGCTTTTGAACCAGTTTTTATGATTGCATCTAAGATACCGTAAAAACCTTCTTTATCAGCTCCTTCTTCATAAGCTATATCTCTGTGCTCTAATTCATCTTCTCTGAATTTTTTAACTTTTTTTAATAGTTCTTTTTCCTCTTTTTCATTATTAGATATGTATTCAATTTGATCTTTGTAATGTTGATCAATAACTTCCTCTACAGAAGCAGTACATAGCATTGTTGCTTTTTTCCCAAGAATTGCAGTGCCAAAACCAAGAGCTGTTCCAAGGATGTCCCAAAAAGGAAGGAATAAAGTAGGCCTTATGTTTCTTTCAGCCAATTGTTGTTCAAAATATTTTAGGTGCTCTTTTTCATGCTCTTTCATTTCCGAGACTTTCTTTTCAAGTTCCGAGTCTGCTTTTAAAAGTTGCAAAGCAAAAAGTTGACCGTCATAGATTTTAATAGCTCCTCTTTCACCAGCGTGATCAACTCTAATAATTTCTTCTAATTTTTTATTTTTTGCCATTTTTTTATCAATAAAGCATAAAGTATAATTAATACAATAGAAATTAAAAAATTTATTGACGCAAGCGATAGGCCATAAATTTTGAAATATACATCTTTACATTTTACTAGTATGTTTTTCTTTAGATTTTCAAGTAACATGTCTGGATTATCTATATTATTTTTTACATCACAAACACCAGGTTCAGAAAAAAATTCATTTTCGATTCCAACATGGTAAAAACTTAAAATAATATTTATAAAAACGGCAAAAATTAATATCCAAACTACGTAAAAGTTACAATTTTTTATTACATATATATAAATTAATACGATTAATGAAAAAATATATGGTATTCTTTGATATAAGCATAATTTACAAGCAGGTATTTTCATAAAATACTGAATATAATACGCACTCATTAGTATACACAAATGAAACATAATCAAAAAAAATACAATTTTTTTAATACTTAGATTATGAAAGAAATAATTCATAATTATTATAAATTAAATAACCTATGTATAAACCGATTAATATCATAATTAAAACTATAATAATTATTTTGCCAGATCCTCTCTCTAACATCGGAACAATTTTTTTACCAAATATATATATTAAGCCGGCTAGTAAAAAAAACCTTGAACTCCTAGTTACAGCAGCTACTAAAATAAAAATAAAAAAATTAAAATGAATTAAACCACTTGATATAGTTAATAATTTAAAAGGCACAGGAGTAAAACCAGCTATAATTAATAATATTATCCAAGCATAGAAACCTTTACCAATTGCAACTTGATCTTTAAAACTCGAGAAACCTTCAAAACCATAAAATTCAAAAATATGTACTCCAATTTCCTTATAAAAAAAATATCCTATTGCATATCCAATACAACCTCCAATCACAGAGGAAATCGATGCAATGGAAGCAATTATTGCCCATTGAAGACGCTTTGCCATTGTCATAGGTATTATCATTACATCTGGAGGTATAGGAAAAAAAATGCTCTCTATAATACATACAAAAGATAAAAAAAATTTTGCACTTTTACGTCCAGCCAAGGCTACTGTTTTTTTTAATAAGTCTTTAAACATTTAGTTGATGAATATAACTTCAGAATTATAATAATAATATATTTATGAGATTGAATTTAATACTACTTATACTTGATAAATTAAGGGG
>PAFP01000012.1 GCA_002704185.1 Candidatus Pelagibacter sp. | reverse complement strand
AAAAATTAATTTAACAGCAACCTGTGTTAGAGTACCAGTTTTAGTTTCACATTCGGAGTCGGTAAATATTGAATTTCATACAGATTTTGAATTAGAAGAAGCTAATAAAATTTTGAGGAGAGCCCCAGGTTGTGTTTTGCATGATGAAAGACAAGATAAGGGGTATGCTACACCTCTAGATGCAGAGGGAAAATATGAAACTTTTATTTCAAGAGTAAGAAAAGATAATAGTAATAAAAACTCATTAAATATGTGGATAGTATCTGATAATTTATTAAAAGGCGCGGCTTTAAACGCAGTACAAATAGCTGAGAAATTAATTAAAATTATTTAATTATGAATCAAAACCCATTATCACCTCATTTGCAAGTATATAAATGGCAGTTGTCATCTTTATTATCTATTACGCATAGAATTACTTTGATATTAAATATATTTTCAATTTTTCTTATCGCATTATGGATTTTTTCAGTTGCTGTCGGTGGAGATTTTTATAATTATTTTAATATTTTCATATCATCTTTTTTAGGTAAATTTATTATCATAGGATGTTCATGGTCTCTATTATTTTATTTTCTTGCCGAGATACGACACATTGTATGGGATTTGGGCTATGGTTATGAAATAAAAACTGCAAATATTTCAGGTATTTCAATATTTATATTGTCTTTAGTTTTAACTTTTATCATTTGGGTAGCTATATGATAAAAAGCGTTAATAAATGGATCATTTATAGAATTTCATCTTTAATCTTAACACCAATAGTTTTTTGGTTAGTTGTTAACATGCCAAAAAATATATTTGTAAATCAAAATATTGTTGAAAATTTTATAAATGATAATCTGAATTTTTCAGTACTAGTCATCGCTTATTTACTAATATCCGTTAATATTAAAATTGGTGTAAATGAGGTATTTGAGGATTACATCCATAATGAATTTTACAAAAATGTCGCAAAATGGATGATTTCAGCCTTAATTATTGTAATATCTTCCTTAGCTATTATATCAATGTTAATTATTAGAATATGAGTTCATACAAAATTATTGATCATGAGTACGATGTCGTAGTAGTAGGTGCTGGAGGATCTGGTTTAAGGGCAGCTGTTGGTTTGGCCGAGTCAGGTTTAAAAACTGCATGCATATCTAAGGTATTTCCAACTCGAAGTCACACCGCTGCTGCTCAAGGTGGTATTTCAGCTGCACTAGGCAATATGGGCGAAGATGATTGGCGATGGCACATGTATGATACAGTTAAGGGTGCAGATTGGCTAGGAGATCAAGACGCTATAGAATATCTTTGCAAAGAAGCTCCCGAAGCTGTTATTGAATTAGAAAAGTATGGTGTACCATTTAGCAGAACAGAGGAGGGAAAAATATATCAACGTCCTTTCGGGGGTATGACTAAAAATTACGGTAATGGAGTAGCTCAAAGAACTTGTGCCGCTGCAGATAGGACTGGTCATGCAATATTACATACATTGTATGGTCAAGCATTGAAGAAAAAAACAGAATTTTTTATAGAACACTTTGCATTAGATCTTTTGATGCATAATGATAAATGTCAGGGAGTATTAACTTGGTCTCTCCAAGATGGAACTATAAATAGATTTAGGTCAAAAATTACAATTTTAGCAACAGGTGGGTATGGCAGAGCTTATTTTTCTGCAACATCTGCACACACATGCACCGGTGATGGAGGTGGCATGGTTTTAAGAGCAGGATTACCTCTACAAGATATGGAGTTTGTTCAGTTTCATCCTACAGGAATTTATGGTGTTGGTTGTTTAATAACTGAAGGCAGTAGAGGAGAAGGAGGTTTTTTAGTGAACTCTGAGGGTGAGAGGTTTATGGAGAGATATGCACCATCTGCCAAAGATCTAGCATCCAGAGATGTTGTATCTCGATCTATGACTATAGAAATTAATGAAGGTAGAGGTGTGGGAAAAAATAAAGACCACATATACCTCCACTTAAACCACTTAGATCCAAAAGTATTGAGCGAAAGATTGCCAGGTATCTCAGAGTCAGCAAAAGTATTTGCGGGTGTTGATGTTACTAAAGAACCAATACCTGTATTACCAACTGTTCATTATAATATGGGAGGAATATCAACTAATTATCATGGGCAAGTTCTTACAAAAGACGCAAACGGTTCCAACAAAATAGTAGACGGTTTAATGGCTGTAGGTGAAGCAGCTTGTGTTTCAGTCCATGGTGCAAACAGATTAGGATCAAATTCATTAATTGATCTTGTAGTTTTTGGAAAAGCAGCGGCTAAAAAAGCTGCCGAATTGGTTAAACCTAATTCAAAACACGAAATAATTCCTGATAGTGAAACACAAAAATCCCTAGATAGATTTGATAAATTAAGAAATTCAAACGGATCAACATCAACGGCAAATTTAAGAAGTCTAATGCAAAAAACTATGCAAAATAAATGCGCAGTTTTTAGAACAAATAAAACTTTACAAGAAGGTGTCAACGAAATTAAAAAACCTTGGGAAGGTTTAAGCGATTTATCTGTTAAGGATAGATCACTAATCTTTAATACCGATTTGGTTGAAACATTAGAGTTTGATAATTTAATAAGACAATCAATGGTTACAATGGCATCTGCCGAGAATAGAAAAGAAAGTAGAGGAGCACATTCAAGAGAAGACTTTAAAGAAAGGGATGATAATAATTGGATGAAGCATACACTTGCATGGCATAAATCAGGATCAGTTGATATAGATTACAGGGATGTTCACAAACATACACTCTCAAATGATGTTCAATACTTTCCACCAAAAGCAAGAGTGTATTAATGGTACAATTTGCATTACCCAAAAATTCTAAAATTAATCCAGGCAAATACCATCGAAGCTCTAACGGCAACAAAAATTTAAAAAAATTTAAAGTTTATAGATGGAATCCTGAGGACGGTAAAAATCCTAGTATAGATACTTTCGAACTTAATTTGAACGATTGCGGCCCTATGATCTTGGATGCCTTAATCAAGATAAAAAACGAAACTGACTCGACTCTAACTTTTCGCAGATCGTGCAGGGAGGGAGTATGTGGATCATGTGCTATGAATATAGATGGTTCGAACACACTGGCTTGCACCAAAGCTATTAGTGATATCAAAGGTGATATAAATGTTTACCCATTACCGCATATGCCAGTTATTAAAGATTTAGTTGCAAATCTAACTAAACTTTACAAACAATACGAGTCAATAGAGCCGTGGATGCAATCGCTGAAAAACAAAGATATTAAAGAAGAAAAACAATCAATCTCGGAAAGGTCAAAATTAGATGGTTTATATGAATGTATAATGTGCGCATGTTGCTCAACATCATGTCCAAGTTATTGGTGGAACGGTGATAAATATTTGGGACCTGCTGTATTATTACAAGCTTACAGGTGGATTATTGACAGCCGAGATAATGAAAGAAAAAAAAGACTCAAAAAGGTTGCAGATGAATTAAAACTCTTTAGATGTCATACTATAATGAACTGTACTAACGCTTGTCCAAAAGGTTTAAACCCTGCCAAAGCAATTGGATCTATTAAAAAAATGTTAGTTACTGAAAAAATTAAATAGATATAATTAAATATTCAAATGCAAATAATAAACCATTATATTAATGGAACTGTTTTAGAGGGCGATTCATGTAAAACATCTGATGTTTATAATCCCGCAACAGGGGAAGTATCAGCAAAAGTTTGTTTAGCCAA
Organism: Candidatus Pelagibacter sp.; assembly: GCA_002704185.1. Taxonomy (GTDB): domain Bacteria; phylum Pseudomonadota; class Alphaproteobacteria; order Pelagibacterales; family Pelagibacteraceae. The sequence goes on along the minus strand of PAFP01000012.1, from coordinate 5,203 downwards.
TTCAAATGAAACTAAAAAAGCAATAGATGTTGCAGCCAAAACTTTTCAAAGTTGGGCTACTACACCACCACTTCAAAGAGCTAGAATTTTATTTAAGTTTAAAGAATTAATTGAGAAATACATTGATGACTTAACAATGACTATTGTTCAAGAGCACGGAAAAGTTTACGATGATGCTAAAGGTTCATTGACAAGAGGTCTAGAGGTAGTTGAATTTGCTTGCGGCATACCTCATTTGCTAAAAGGAGAATTTACTGAAAATGTTGGTCGAGATGTTGATAGCTGGTCTGTCAGACAACCTTTAGGAGTCTGCGCAGGAATAACACCATTTAATTTTCCTGCTATGGTTCCAATGTGGATGTTTCCAATCGCAATAGCATGTGGAAATACTTTTATATTAAAGCCATCTGAAAAAGTTCCGTCTTGTTCGATGATGTTAGCTGATTTACTTACAAAGGCAGGACTACCAAAAGGAGTTTTAAATGTTGTGAATGGAGGAAAGGAGGTTGTTGATACATTAATAGAGAGCAAATCTGTTAATGCAATTAGTTTTGTTGGTTCGACACCTGTAGCAAAATACATTTATGAAAATTCTGCAAAACACGAAAAGAGAGTTCAAGCTTTAGGGGGTGCTAAAAATCATTGCGTTGTAATGCCGGATGCTGATTTAAATCAAGCAATAAACGGTTTAATGGGCGCTGCCTATGGATCAGCAGGTGAAAGATGTATGGCACAGTCAGTTGCTGTAGCGGTAGGCGGAATCGCTGATAAACTTGTATATGGTTTAAAACAAAAAGTTGAAGAATTAAAAATTGGTCCAGGAACAGACAAAAGTATTGAAATGGGTCCCTTAATAACAAAGGAGCATTTAAAGAAGGTTAAGGATTATGTTGAAGTTGGAAAAAAAGAAGGTGCGAAATTAATTGTAGATGGATCAGAAATAAAACTACAAGGTTATGAACAAGGATTCTTTATGGGCGGGTGTTTGTTTGATCATGTTAAAACTAGTATGAAAATATATAACGAGGAAATTTTTGGTCCAGTTCTTTCAGTTGTAAGAGTAAAAGATTTTGAAGAGGCGATAAAAATTATCAATAACCACGAATACGGCAATGGAGTTAGTATCTTTACTAGAGATGGAGATGCGGCAAGGTCATTTTCAACTAGAATAAAGGTAGGAATGGTTGGAATTAATATTCCTATACCTGTTCCTATGGCTTTCCATAGTTTTGGAGGTTGGAAAAGATCATTATTTGGTGACCATCATATGCACGGAATGGAAGGTATAAGGTTTTACACAAAATTAAAGACAATAACATCTAGGTGGCCCACAGGTTTAAGAGATAATAACAATTTTACTATGCCAACAATGAAATAGTACGATTTATTAATTATAAACAAAAATAAATTTTGCTTTTTAACTTTCATAATTTATAAAGACTAAATGAAAAAAATTTCCCTAATAGGCGCTGGACAAATTGGAGGTACGCTCGCTCATTTGATTGCAATAAAAGAATTAGCCGATGTAGTTTTATTTGATATCGACGAAGGTATTGCCAAGGGAAAAGCATTAGATATAGCTCAGTCATTAGCTGTTGACGGTCATAACGTTAAGTTATCAGGTACAAATAAGTATGAAGAAACCAAAGACTCTGATGTAATTATAATAACAGCTGGGGTTCCACGTAAACCAGGAATGTCACGTGATGATCTACTAGGTACTAATTTAAAAATTATTAAACAAGTTGCAAACGGTATAAAAGATACGTCGCCGAATGCGTTTGTTATTTGTATAACTAATCCTTTAGATGTNATTGTGATGGCACTTCAAAANTATTCTAATTTTCCNAAAGAAAAAGTTATTGGTATGGCAGGTATATTGGATACTTCAAGATTTAAACACTTTATTGCAGAGGAATTAAATTCAAAGATTAAAAATGTTAACTCATTCGTTTTAGGTGGTCATGGTGATACCATGGTACCTGTGCCCAACAGGACAACAATAAATAATAAAACGTTAAATGATTTTATAAAAGATGGTTCTACAACTCAAGAAAAAATAGATAGTATAATTGATAGAACAAGAAAAGGTGGAGCGGAAATAGTAAAGTTTCTTAAAACTGGGTCAGCATTTTATGCTCCTGCTGCATCTGGAGTTGCTATGGCAGAGTCATATTTAAAAAATCAAAAAAAAACTCTTCCATGTGCAGCTTATTTAAACGGTGAGTATGGAATTAATGATCTTTATGTTGGTGTTCCTGTAATTATAGGAGAAAAAGGTATAGAAAAAATTATTGAGCTAAAATTAGATCCAGACGAGCAAAAAAGTTTTCAAACTTCTATTGATGCTGTTAGGGAATTATTTAATGCAGCTAAAAAAATTGACACATCCTTAGTTTAAACATGAATATACACGAGCATCAGGCTAAAGATATATTAAAAAGGTTTGGAGCGCCAGTACCAAATGGAGAACCTATTTTTGGTTTAAATGAAATAGAAAATGTTTTTAAAAAATTCAATAGTAAAAAACTTGTATTAAAAGCTCAAATTCACGCGGGTGGTAGAGGAAAAGCTGGAGGTATAAAAGTTATCAATAATCTAGATGAATTAAAGCAAGAAGCACAGAAACTATTCGGCAAGAAACTAATAACACATCAAACTGGACCAGAGGGTCGGGAAGTAAAAAGATTATATTTAGAGGAAGCATCAATGATAGATAAAGAATTTTACTTATCCTGTTTAGTTGATCGATCAAGTTCAAAAATTGCATTCATCTCTAGTGCAGAAGGTGGCATGGATATAGAAGAAGTAGCATCTAAATCTCCAGATAAAATAGTTACTACCAAAGTAGACATTAAAGATAATTTAACTGATGAAGAAATTCTTAAAATTTTATTACCTTATGATTTGAAAGATCAATGCAAACCTCAGGGTCTAAAACTTATTCAATCAATTTATAAAACTATGATAAAAACTGATGCAAGTCTGATTGAAATCAATCCTCTAATAACAACCAAAACAAATAATATTGTTTGTTTAGATGCAAAGATTAGTTTTGATGATAATGCATTATTTAGAAACGAAGATATTCTAAAATTAAGGGATTTAAATGAAGAAGACCCAATGGAAATTGAAGCAAGTAAATTTGATTTAGCATATATTAAATTAGATGGTGAAATTGGGTGCATGGTTAATGGTGCGGGTTTGGCAATGGCCACAATGGATATAATTAAACTTTATGGATCGGAACCTGCAAATTTTTTGGACGTTGGTGGGGGCGCATCTAAAGAAAAAGTTACTGCAGCATTTAAAATAATTTTATCAGATAAAAATGTTAAGGGTATTTTAATAAATATCTTTGGAGGTATTATGAAATGTGACGTCATAGCAGATGGTGTAATTGCAGCAGCAAAAGAAACAAAATTGTCTGTTCCACTTGTAGTCAGATTAGCGGGAACTAATTTCGAGCAAGGAAAAAAAATGTTAAGCAAATCTGGTTTAAAAATTATACCTGCTGAAGATTTATCTGATGCGGCTAAAAAAATTGTTGATGCCATTAAATAATGTCAATTTTAATTAATAAAAATACGAAAGTTATTTGTCAAGGCCTTACCGGTTCGAATGGCACATTTCATTCTGAGCAATCAATTTTGTATGGAACAAAAATGGTTGGAGGTGTTACGCCAAAAAAGGGAGGACAAACGCATTTAGGGTTACCAGTTTTTAATACTGTAATTGAAGCAAAAGAAAAAACTAATGCAGATGCTACTGTAATATATGTTCCAGCCAAGTTCGCTGCAAAAGCGATCGAGGAAGCGATTGAAGCTCAAATAGAACTAATTATCTGTATCACTGAAGGTATTCCGGTTTTGGATATGATAAAAGTTAAGAATAAACTTCAAAAATCTAAATCAAGACTTATCGGGCCAAATTGTCCTGGGATTATTACCCCTGAAGAATGTAAAATTGGAATCATGCCAGGCCATATTCATAAAAAAGGAAGTGTGGGAATTATCTCAAGATCTGGAACTTTAACTTATGAAGCTGTATATCAGACTACATCAGAAGGACTTGGCCAATCTACATGTGTAGGTATTGGGGGGGATCCAATCAACGGTACTAATTTTATAGATTGTTTAGACCTTTTTCTTAAAGACAATGATACTAGTAGTATTGTCATGATCGGAGAAATAGGGGGTACAGCCGAGGAAGAAGCTGCAGAGTTTATAAAAAACTCAAAAGTTAAGAAGCCTATTGTTGGATTTATTGCAGGAATGACAGCACCTCCAGGACGAAGAATGGGTCATGCTGGAGCAATCATATCCGGAGGTAAAGGGGGAGCTGCAGATAAAATTAAAAAAATGCAGGAATGTGGAATTACTATAGCTAACTCACCATCAGAAATTGGAAAAACATTGAAATCCATAGTCAATAATTGATATAATGTAAAAGGAAATGTCTTCATCCAAAAATAAAATTTTTGAAATAACATCTTTTTTATCTGCATCTAATAATGACTACATTAATGAGATGTATAAAAAATTTATAAATAAAGATGATGATTTACCTAGTAGTTGGAAAAATTATTTTGAGGGTCTTGAAGAGGATAAAGATCAAGTTCAACAAAATATATCTGGTGCAAAATGGCAACCAAAAAAAGTAAAGATTAATGGAAATTATGATTTAGATAATTTTGAAAAATTTCTTCCAAAAGATCTTTTTAAAGAGCAAAAATTAAAAATAAAAAAAGGTAATCAGAAGCTTACCTCAAAGGAAATTGAGGAGGAAACAAAGAATGCTGTAAGAGCAATTATGATGATAAGAGCTTATCGTGTTCGAGGACACTTAAAGGCAAATCTTGACCCATTAAACTTGGTTAAAAAAGATAGCACCCCAGAACTTGATGCTGAAAGCTATGGATTCGAGAAAAAAGATTTAGGCAAAAATATCTTTTTAGATGACGTCCTGGGTTTAAAATATGCAACGCTTTTTGATATTTTAGAAATCTTAAACAGAACATACTGCAATAATATAGGGTATGAATTTATGCACATAACTGATCCAGATGAAAAAAGCTGGCTACAACAACGTATAGAAGGTCGAGACAACGAAATTCAATTTACACAAAACGGTAAAAAAGCAATTTTAAATAAAATTATAGAAGCTGAGGGTTTTGAAAAATATTTAGCTAAAAAATTTATAG
>PAFP01000011.1 GCA_002704185.1 Candidatus Pelagibacter sp. | reverse complement strand
ACTTATTATATTTATTGTCTGTAACTTTTTTGCCGGTATTTTTAATGTTTCTAACATCTTTAGTAATTGGTGCAAAAATTAGGACTATGTGGATGACTCCTTTTTATTTATTTTTTGGATTGCTTTTTATTTATCTTTTTAAAAATAAAATAAACACAAATAAAATTAAAAATTTTATTTGTGTATTTATTTTTTTATTTTTACTTTCTCCATTTCTATATGGATATATTTCGGTTACCCAAACAGATAAAAGGACTGATTATAATGGTCGTGAAATAGCAAACTTGGTGGAACGTAAATTAATTCAACTGGGTTATGAAAATGTTATGGGAGTAACAGGAAATGAATGGGTTGCTGGAAATTTATGTTATCATTTAAAATCTAAGCCAAAATGTGTAATTTTAAGTACTAACAAAATTATAATAGGTGCCGAGGGTAAAAATGGCCCCGCTTCATTTGGTTTAAAGGAGCTAATTTCTAATAATTACAAATAAATGAAAAAATATATAATTTTAATCCCTGTTTATAACGATTGGCAGTCAGTTTTTAAATTAATTCAAAATATTGATTTACAACTAAGTGATGAAATAGTTGATATATTAATAGTTAATGACGCATCAACAGAAAAATATGAAGAAAATTTAACAGGTATTTCTAGGATTAAATCAGTTAAAATAATTAATCTTAATAATAATGGTGGTCATCGCCGGGCGATTGCTACTGGATTAAAGTACTGCAAAGATAATCTAGAGTTTGATTATGTTATTCCAATGGACGGTGATGGAGAAGATAGACCTGAAGAGTTAAAGGAGTTTTTTAATAAAGCAAAAATGAATTCGGATGTGGTTACGGCAGTTCGGGTTAAGAGAAGCGAAGGAGCTTTGTTTAAAATACTCTATTTTTTTCATAAGATAATAACTTTAATTTTATCAGGCAAGATGGTTAGATTTGGGAATTACAGTTGTCTTTCTAAAAATGCTGTAAATAAGCTACTTTCAGACGGTGCAATTTGGCTGAGCTTTTCTGGTGCTGTTACTAAGCATTTCCCTAACCATGACTTTATTCACTCACATAGGGGTCCTAGGTACTTTGGCCCCTCCAAAATGAGTTTATTTAAGTTAATTATACATTCTTTAAACATATCAGTTGTCTTCAAAGATACCCTATTTATTAAAATTGGACTGCTCATCACTGGTTTTGCAATCTTAGCTTACTACTTATCATATTATTTTTTAATACTTTGTTTATTTTCTTGGATTTTTTTAATTTTGGTCGTTTTTTTAGGAGCCGAAGATGATTTAAAAAAACTTGAGAGTAGCTCGGCTAATATCAAAAGTTTAGATAGCCTTTATAGTAGGTAAAAATTCGAAACTCGATGTATCTATTCTTGAAGAATGATTTCTTCTCATTTTCCAATTATTTCTAAAGCCTGTNTCAGCAGTTGTGATAACATTCCTACCAAATCTAAAATTAGTTTTATCTATTGCTTTCATTAAACTATTTGCATGTACTGTATCTTTGTTTTCAAATAGACTTTTCCTATAATTATTTTTATCGCTTAAACCACAAAATATCACACCTGTTTTTTGATATTTATATCCAGAAACAAAAATTTTTTCTAAAGCACTCAAGCAAGCCTTGGATAACTCTAGGCTATTGTCTGTCGCGAAGGGTAAATCAATCGTCTTAGATCTTGAAAAATATTTTTGGTTTTTATCAAATGGGCTAGTTTTAATGAATACAACTATTGATTTTACAATTTGTCTATCCAATCTAATTTTTTCTGCAGCGTTGAGACAGTGTGAGATTAAAGCCTCCTTTAATATTTCAAATTCCTTAACTTTTTTCCCAAAAGATCTTGATACACAGCAATTTTTTCTTTTTCTGTCTTCTTCTAAATCAAAATCAATACAACTTATTCCTCTTAGCTCCATAACAGTCTTCAAACCAAATACATTGGTATTTTTCCTAACCCAGGTATTATCACAATTCTTTAAATCAAATGCATTCTTAATATTGTTCTTTTGATATAATTTGTTTAATTGTCTGCCTACTCCCCATACGTCACCAACAGGAAATTTTTTTAAAACATCATCAATATATTCTTCATTTTCTCCAATAAAACTTTGCGTGCCAGGTAAGTTTTTTTTTGCTAAGTAATTTGCAACTTTTGATAATGTCTTAGTTGATGCAACGCCTACACTAACTGGAATTCCAGTCCATTTTAAAATTATTTTTTTAAGTTCATGAATATATTGATTGGTGTCTTCTATTGCTAAATCTGTAAGATCTAAAAAAGCTTCATCGATAGAGTAAAATTCTATNCTAGGAGAAAATCTTTTCAACGTTGACATTACCCGTCTTGATATATCACCATATAGTGCATAGTTTGACGAAAAAACCTTAACATTATATTTTTTTGTCAGTTCTTTAACTTTAAAATAAGGTTCACCCATTCTAATACCTATTTCTTTTGCTTCTTTCGATCTAGAAATTACACATCCATCATTATTAGATAAAACAACTACAGGGAATCTGTTTAATATTGGATTAAATAACCTCTCACATGAAACATAAAAAGAATTACAATCTACTAAGGCTATAATTTTTTTTTTAGTATTACGTAGTTTTATGTATGACATAAGTTACTATACCCCAAACTTGTATATCGCTATTTTCGTTGATTTCTGTTTCTTTTATTTGATTACCATTTTTAGATAAGAGGAAAAAAATATTTCGTCTTTTAATCATTTTTTTGACTACCAACTGTCCTTCAAAATTTAAAACAGCAATTGAATTTTTTTTTAAGTTGAGACTTCGATCTACAACAAGTATATCACCTTCAAATATATTTTCATTTACCATCGAGCTTCCCTGCACTCTTATTAAAAAAGTAGATGCTTTATTTGGAATAAGTTCTTCATTTAAATTAATTTCATCCTCTACATAATCAGTTGCAGGAGAAGGAAAACCAGCACAAACTTTTTGCAATACTATGGGTATCTTTTCTTTCATAATGTTCTTATTTTGTTCTAATTAGGGTTAAGTGTCAAGACAGTGAAAAAAATAAATATTTCAGGTTGTATTTTGAGTCCAAATAAGAATCGAATGAGAATCAAAACATGAACATTAAAAAAATTATAATAAAATAATTGTGGATAAAACTAATTTTAAGAACGTTTAGACTTTCTTTTAAAATAGTTACCTAGAATTTTCGCATTTGGCTCAATGCTTATGGAATTATAAGATATTTTACCGTGAACAACTGCAGATGAAGCAATGGCAACTCTGTTTGCTTCAATATCACCCCTAACCTCTCCTAAAATAAAAACATTATCAGAATTTATATTGCCAGTAATTAATGAGCGAGTACCTGCTTTTAAGTTTTTACACGTTATATTTCCGTTAATAGTCCCATTAAAATACAAAACACCATCATACTCAATGTCAGAACTACAATTTAATACATTGAATTTTGGAGGAAACAACTCGTCAACCTTTTTTGTTTCTTTAGAATAAAATAAAGATCTAATTTTATTTATTATCATTTTTTACTCCGAGCCTTTTTTGAATTTCGCTTGATGAAGTTGTAAATCTAAAAACATATTTCTCGTCTGGTCTAGCTCTAGCAAAACAACTTTTAGCACACAATGCAGCTTCGTGAAAGCCACTTAAAATTAATTTAAGTTTTCCAGGATATGTACATATATCACCAATTGCAAAAATACCTTTTTCATTTGTCTCAAAATTCTCAACACTAACTTTTATGGTTTTTTTATCTAGATTAAGACCCCAATTCGCTATTGGACCTAATTCCATTTTTAATCCAAAAAAAGCCAAAACACTATCGACTTCTAATGTTACATCTTTATTCTTACTATCTATTATAACTTTATTAATTAATTTATCTCCTATTAATTTTTTTGGCTGTGATGATGTAAAAATTTCTATCTTTCCAGTTTTGCTAATTTCTCTGACTTGGTTAACTGTATGTTGAGCGGCTCTAAAATCATCTCTTCTATGCACTAGATAAATCTTTTTGCAAGTTTTAGACAAATCAACAGCCCAATCTAATGCGGAATCACCTCCACCAAAGATACAAATTGTTTGATCTTTAAAACTACTTTTATTCTTCACTGAATAATATAAGTTAGTATTTTCAAATCTTTCAGTATCATCTAAGGGAATTTTCCTAGGCTCGAAAGAACCAACTCCTCCAGCAATAATAATATTAGAGGTCTGAAATTTTTTTCCTAAATTTGTTTCAACTTGCCATTTATCATCAATATTTTTAATTAACTGCACTCTTTCATTTAAATGAAATTCAGTCTTAAATGGTTTTATTTGTGTTAATAAATTTTTTATCAGGCTCTCTCCAGTACATTGTGGTAATGCAGGGATATCGTAAATAGGTTTATCTGGATAAAGCTCTATACATTGCCCACCTATTCTATCTAAATTATCTACTACGTGCGCATTTAAACCGTTAATGCCTAATTCAAAAACAGCAAATAAACCGACTGGTCCAGCTCCAATAATTAATGCATCTGTTTTAATCATTAACCCTGCTTTCTTGGTAAGTTTACTATAATGCCGTTGTGAATATCTTCTAAAATTAATTGACAGCTTAAACGGCTATTTTTTTTGGGCTCGAAAGCAAAGTCTAACATATCTTTCTCGGCTTCTGTAATTTCAGGAATTTTTTTTAACCATTCATCATTTACGTAAACATGACAGGTAGCGCAGGCACATGATCCTCCACAATCTGCATCAATTCCAGGTATTGAGTTTTGAACAGCTCCCTCCATAATCGATAAGCCAGTATCAACTTCGATTTCATGTTTTTTACCAGATGACTCTATATATGTGACTTTAGGCATTTAAAGCTTTATAACTATGAGTATATTAATAACAACAGTGATTTATAATAATTATTCAATATCATACAAAAAAATTAGCCTAAAACTACACTCTAAATTTAAGATTTCTAGAGGATCAAAAAGCACAGTCAATACGTTGCTAATTTCGGCAAAAAAGGACGGTTATAAGGGTATTGGGGAGTGTGTTGAGTATAAAAGATACAATGAAAACTTAAAAGATATTACAAAATATTTAAATAATACTAGAAAACAAAATGATATCTTAAAAGTAAAAAGTTTACCACTACAGGCGGCATTGCAGAATGCTTTGCTAGATATCAAAATACAACGTAATAGAAAAAATTTTATTAAATTTCTAAATTTAAAGAAAGAATACAAAACATTCATCACAATCCCTATTCTCAGTATTAATGAAATTCTATTAAAAAAAAAACAAATAAAAAAATTAAATTATATTAAAATTAAATTAAGTAAAAAAAATATTTTTAAAACTTTAGATTTAATAACTAGCTTTAATAATAAAGCAAAAATAATAATAGACGCTAATGAGGGCTGGACTTTTAGTTTTTTATTAAAAAATATTAAAAAACTTGAAAAATACAATATTTTTTTTATTGAACAACCATTAACAGCCGGCAAACAAAATAAGTTAAAAAAAATTAAAACAAAAATTTCTTTCTGTGCTGATGAAGACTTTTACTTAAATAAAAAAATTAATAATCAAATATATAAATGGGTTAATTTAAAAATTGATAAGTTTGGAAACGACAAAACAATAAAAAAAAATATAAAATATTGTAAAAAAAATAAAATTAAAATAATACTCGGATGCATGGTAAGTTCCTCGCTTTCAATAGTTCCTGCCTTAAGATATGCTAAATTTTGTAATGCTCTAGATTTAGATGGTGCTATGTTTTTAAAAAAAGATTACTCTAATAAAGTTAAATATTCTAATAACTTTTTAAAATTAAATTCAAATTTTATTTGGGGTAAAAAAAAGGCCCGTGTTTAAACGGGCCTTTAATTTTTTTAGAATTTAATTATCTTTGAGAAGCTGGAGTCATTGCTCTAGCAGCTGCATAAATAACTAAACCAAATCCTATTTTGTTTAGGAAGTCAGCTAGGTTGTAAACGATGTTTAACGTAACTTCATCTACATTGCCCATTAAGTAACCAAATAAGTAACCTAAAGGATAAATTGCCCAGCCGATTGTTACGACCCATTTACAGAAATTAAACGCCTCTGCTGCTGGTCCTCTCATTTTGCTCGCAATTTGACCTGCTTCACCTGAAAAGATTTCAAATAGAATGTAAATCCATCCAGCCATTCCTACTACGAAACCTGCTGTTGGATTAATCATGCCAGCTTCACCTAAATAACCAGCTGAAAGCATAACTATTGTACCAATTAATAATCTCCAGAAAATTCCAGTTGGAACTTTACGTACAGCTGAAAGAATAAAGTAAAATTCTAACATCTGCAATGGAACAGTTAATAACCAGTCTACATATCTATAAACTGTTGGACTTGTGCCTGTAGTTACCCAAACATTTCTCATGTACATATAATGCACAAATGCGATACCACAAACTAAACCCATAAGAGTAACCGAAGTTCTCCAAGAAGCTTTTACAGAGTTTCTTTCTACAAAGAAAAATACTGTACTAGCTAACATAGCCATTGAAATGACCCAGAAACTAATTCCTGTAAAATCATTTGTAGCTAAAAAGGTTGTTTTCATATTTTTTTTTCTCCCTTTTTGTTTAAACAAAAAATGCGAATACAAATTTCTTTGAATTCGCAATTCCTACGGGCTTTTTTACTAGAATTTTAAGGTTTAAGGAACACCTGTCGCATATATATAAGTTGTTGATTTTATTGATTTTCTATAAAAAATTGTATTTTATCCACTAATTCGGTTTAAATTCAATGAATATTTAGTTATTTTAAATCAAGGGGATTCATTTGAGTAAATACGAAGAGATATTTAAAAGTTCACTAAAAGATCCAAACGCATTTTGGGGTAATGCAGCAGAAGATGTGAAATGGATTAAGAAATTCGATAAAGTTGTACATACTGATGGCCCACCATTTTATAAATGGTTTAAGGGTGGAAAAATAAATACTTGCTATAATGCGCTAGACAGACATGTCGATGAAGGTAATGGAGATAGAACAGCATTAATCTACGATAGTGCAATGATTAATGTTAAAAAAAAATTTTCTTACAAAGAACTTAGAGATAAAACTTCGGAATTAGCAGGTGCTTTACAAAGATATGGAATAAAAAAGGGGGATCGTGTCATTATTTATATGCCAATGATACCAGAGGCAATTATGGCTATGTTAGCATGCGGGAGAATTGGAGCAGTTCACTCTGTAGTATTTGGAGGTTTTGCTTCAAACGAACTTGCGAGTCGTATTGATGACTCAAAAGCAAGATTAATTTTATCCGCATCATGCGGATTAGAACCTGGTAGAGTTGTGGAATATAAACCACTTCTTGATGGTGCTAAAAAAATCGCGAAACATAAAATAGAAAAGACAATAATTTTTCAGAGGGATAAACATAAGGCAAACTTAGATAGTGATGATATTGACTGGCAAGAATTTATAGGTGGTGCAAATGCAGTAGATTGTGTTGAATGCGATGCTAATGATCCAGCATATATATTGTATACATCTGGAACAACGGGAGTACCAAAAGGAATTTTAAGAGACATTGGTGGCCATATAGTAGGCTTAAAGTGGACTATGAAAAATATTTATGACATTGATCCAACAGATATTTGGTGGTCTGCAAGTGATATAGGTTGGATTGTCGGGCACTCTTACATAGTTTACGGACCTTTATTTCATGGATGCACAACGGTTATTTTCGAAGGTAAGCCAGTTGGAACTCCAGATGCTGGTGCATTTTGGAGAGTGATTTCTGAATACAAAATAAAAACTTTATTTACTGCACCAACCGCTTTTAGAGCAATAAAAAAAGAAGATCCAAATGGAAAATTTTTTAAAAAATATGATTTATCAAAATTTGAAGCTCTTTATCTAGCGGGTGAGCGTGCAGATCCAGATACGATTCATTGGGCTGAAGGACTTTTAAAAAAACCCGTTATTGATCACTGGTGGCAAACAGAAACGAGTTGGACTATTGCAGGAAATTATAAAGGTATGGGATTGTTTCCAACTAAATATGGCTCTGCAGGAAAACCTGCTCCAGGTTATGACGTAAAAGTATTAAAACCAGATGGAAGTGAGGCCAAACGTGGCGAGATGGGAGATATTTGCGTCAAGTTACCTTTGCCACCAAGTACATTTCCAACTTTGTGGAATGCAGATAAAAGATACAAAGATAATTATATGAGCAACTATCCAGGTTTTTATCAAACATACGATGCGGGTCATATGGATGAAGATGGTTACGTTTGGATTATGTCACGAACTGATGACATAATTAATACAGCCGGTCACAGGTTATCTACTGGGTCTATGGAGGAAGTTTTGTCAGAACATAAAGATGTTGCTGAGTGTGCAGTAATTGGAATAGCAGATAGTCTTAAGGGACAAATCCCTATTGGTCTAATTGTTTTAAAATCAGGAGTAAATCGTCCACATGATGAGATTAGTAAAGAATGCGTAAAAATGATTAGAGATAAAATTGGTCCTGTTGCTGCTTTTAAAACAGCAATTGTTATTCAAAGATTACCGAAAACCAGATCAGGAAAAGTATTAAGAGGAACTATGAGAAAAATAGCAGATAAAGAGGAATATAAAATGCCAGCAACTATTGACGATCCAGCTATTTTAGACGAAATAAAATTGTCATTAAAAGAAGCCCAGATTTTATAAATGCAATTTATAGCTATAGCGTATTTTATTAGTGTAGGAATTTTTGGGCTTTAATATAATTACCTTTATGCTCAAGAGAACGGATTTCTTTCTTGGCTCCTATTTGGTGAAATAATAGCAACATTAAAAGCTTTTATTTGGCCCTTAATAGAGTTTGGGTTTATAAACTCTTAGTTAGACCAATTGGGTCTTTTTTTTTCCAGAAAAGCTCTAATACCCTCTTGTTTATTTTTGCCATCTAATAAGTTATAAAAAGTATTACGCTCTTCTTTAAGATTTTTATCTAGCTGTTCATCTAGTTTAAGAAGTCTTTTTATCTCAATTAGACTTGGTCTTGGCTTTGATGCTATATTTTTAAATATCCTGTCGCTTTCTTCTATATATTTCTCAGAGCTTATAACTTTACTAACAAATCCAAATTCATAAGCTTGTTGTGCTGTTATCATTTCTCCAGACATACAAATAAAATTTGCATGATACTTTCCAATATATCTTTTTAGTCTTTGTGTTCCTCCTATCCCCGGTATTAATCCTAAATTGATCTCTGGTTGACCAAATTTTGCTTTGTTAGAGGCTATAATGAAATCGCAAATAAGAGCAAGTTCCATTCCTCCTCCTAATGCATAACCCTCTACAGATGCTATGATTGGTATTTTAATTTCTTCAATCTTATCGAAGAATTTAAATAATTCTTTTGATTTTGCTGAACTGGAGTCTAACTTATTTAACTCGTTTATATCAGCACCAGGAGAAAAAATTTTAGAATTACCTTCTACAACGATACAATTAACAGAGTTATTGTTATCAAATTCAACTAGTGACTCATAAATTTCTTTTGAGGTTTCAATATCTAGTGAATTTTTCTCTTTTTCCCTGAAAATAGTGACTGTTCCAATATTATCTTTTGATTGAATTTTTATATTTTTATATGACATTTTCTATACACATTGAAATACCCATACCACCGCCAATACATAATGTTGCTAAACCTTTTTTAGACTTTCGTCTTTTCATCTCGTGTATGAGTGTAACCAGTATTCTCGTACCTGTTGCACCGATTGGATGACCAAGTGCAATTGCTCCACCATTTACATTTAGCTTTTCTTTAGGAATATTTAATTCCTTCATTACCGCTAGACTTTGAGCTGCAAAAGCCTCGTTAGCTTCAACCAAATCTATATCATTAATAGTCCAACCCGCTTTTTCTAATGCTTTTTTTGATGCTGGAACTGGTCCTGTACCCATTACAGCAGGTTCAACTCCACATGTTGCCCAAGAAATTATTTTGGCGATAGGTTTTAGATTTCTTTTCTT
>PAFP01000010.1 GCA_002704185.1 Candidatus Pelagibacter sp. | reverse complement strand
CCTGAAGAAGTTCCATTAGGAGACGATGTAAGAGATTGGCAGAAAAATATCACTCCAGCTGAGAAAAATCTTTTAACTCATATCTTTAGATTTTTTACACAAGCAGATGTTGAAGTAAATAATTGCTATTTAAGACATTATACAACTGTTTTTAAACCAACAGAAGTTTTAATGATGATGACTGCTTTTGCTGCAATGGAAACCGTACATATAGCTGCATACTCACATTTGTTAGATACTATTGGTATGCCCGAAACTGAATATTCAGCATTTCTAAAGTATAAAGAAATGAAAGATAAGTACGATTACATGCAAAACTTCAACATGAATAACAAAAGAGAAATTGCAAAAACAGTCGCTGTTTTTTCTGCTTTTACTGAAGGTTTGCAGCTATTTGCTAGTTTTGCGATTTTATTAAACTTCCCTAGATTTAATAAAATGAAAGGTATGGGTCAGATTGTTACTTGGTCAGTTAGGGATGAAACTTTACATTGTAACTCTATGATAAAGATATTTAATACTTTCTGCCAAGAAAACCCAGGATTGTTAGATAAGTCTTTAAAAAAAGAAATAGAAGATGCATGTAGAACAATCGTTGATCATGAGGATGCTTTTATTGATTTAGCTTTTGAAATGGGCCCGATCGAGGGATTAACAGCTCAGCAAGTCAAAGATTATATTCGTTGGATTGCAAATAGAAGATTAGCGCAATTAAAAATGGATGAAATTTATGATGTGAAGGAAAATCCTTTAGAATGGTTAGATACCATGTTAAACGGAGTTGAGCATATGAATTTTTTCGAAGGAAGAGCCACTGAATATTCTAAAGCATCTACAAGAGGCTCATGGGTCGAGGCATTTGACTTTACTAAGTAATTAATATTTAAATTACTAAAGGGCGGTAATATTTTATCGCCCTTTATATATAGAAACAATTTGACAAATTATTAAGTGTATTACCTTCAATTAATAAGATTAATAACAATTATATTTTTTTTATTAACAATAAAAGTTGTTGCAGAACCTATTTATCATGAAACGAAATATCCATTAGGCAGTGAACCTTTTCCAGCAGTAATTCTCTTACATAGCAGTGGAGGATTTAAATCAAATTATTTAATGAATTATATTGGTAATGATTATTTAAATGCAGGCTTTGCAATATACAGCCCAGATTTTTTTAAACGTCACGGAATAACTCCAAAAACTAGAGGGAAAACCTGGACAACCTTTAGAAAACCTATTGAAAATGAACTAACCGAACTCGTTGAGGTTATAAAAAGAGATCCAAAAATTGATAAAAAAAATATTTTTGCCGTCGGCTTTTCGAACGGAGGTTATTGGGCGACTTATTTAGCCGGTTCTAAACAAGTAAACGCTGCATCAAGTCATTATGGAGTTTGGAATTTTACAGGAGGATTAAATGGTTACCCAGCTAAATACATAAAAAAAGATTGTAATTCATTATTAGTTTTGCATCCAAAAAAAGACACAACACAGCCACTTAAACGGGTAAGACCTCAAATTAATAAAGCTTTAAAAAAATGTGCTGCGGTTAAAGTTCATTATTACGACAATGGAGGCCACGCTTGGGAATCAAAAAAATATAAAGGTGGAGCAGGTTATAATAAAAAGATTTGGAAAGATGCTGCTAAAAGAACAATAAATTTTTTTAATCAAAATAAAAAATAATTTGTTTAAATTATTTGTTTTTTTTCAATTTGTCTGTGTGGTGTACCTGTATATTTAGAAAGAGGTCTTATCAATTTGTTATTTTCAAGTTGTTCCATTATATGAGCACACCAACCAGTAATTCTTGATACAATAAAAATAGGTGTAAAAAAATCAATATCAAAACCCATCAAAAGATAAGTTGGCCCAGCTGGAAAGTCTAAATTAGGTTTAATGTTCTTCTCTCTTAGCATTGTATCTTCAAGAATTTTTGAAATCTTAGGTAATTCAGAATTTTTATAATATTTAGCAGTTTTATGGTAGTATTCAGTCATTGTAGGAACTCTCGAGTCACCATTACGATAAACCCTATGACCAAACCCCATGATTAGCTCCTTATTTTTAATTTTATTTAGAATAAATTCTTCAGCCTTGTCTGAAGAACCTACTTCATTTAGCATATGTGCTACTGCTTCGTTTGCACCTCCATGCAATGGTCCTTTTAAACTAGCTACTGCACCTGTGACTGCCCCATGCATATCTGACAAGCTGCTAGTTATGACTCTTGAAGTAAAAGTTGATGCATTAAAACTATGCTCAGCATATAAAGTCATTGAAGCATCAAATGCTTTCACAACTTCTTTACTTGGAACTTTACCAAAGCACATATGAAAAAAATTTTCACAGAAATCTAAATCATTGTTTGGTTCAATAATATCTTGTCCCTTCCTTACTCTAAAACTCGCTGCTACAGCAGTGGATACTTTTGCAAGGAGTCTTAAAGATTTTCTCATACTAGCTTCATTTGAATTATTGGAAGTATCTGGATCTTCCAAACCCATATGACTTATTGAAGTTCGAGTAGTATCCATTGGATGAGCTTTTTTTGGATAGTTTTTAATTATTGATTTTAAATTATCTGAGATTTTTCTGTTACTTCTCTCATCATTTTTAAATTTTGCTAATTCATCTTTATTAGGTAAGTCGTTATTAAGAATCAAGTAAGCAACTTCTTCAAAATTACACTTTTCACAAAGTTCTTGTACGGTATATCCTCTATAGGTTAGAGAGTTAATATCTGGCATAACCTCAGATATTTTTGTTTCATCACTTATAACTCCGATCAATCCTTTTTTAACTTCGTTAGTCATTATTCGTGTCCCTCGGTACTAAAATCTGTAATTTTTTTTCCAGGTTGATTATATTTTTCATACTCTACTAATTCATACAACCTTTTTCTAGTCTGCATATTTTTAATTAAGTTATTTTGATGCCCATCCTTAAAGATGACATTTAAACCATCTTCTACACTTTTAAGAGCTAATCTTTGCGTTGTTACAGGATAAATTACTATATTATATCCTAAATTATTAAGTTCATTTTTAGTTAAAAGTTTAGATTTTCCGAACTCAGTCATGTTAGCCAGTAAAAATGTTCTTGCGTTCTTTCTTATGATCTCAAACTCTTTTTCATTTTTCATTGCTTCTGGAAAAATCATATCGGCCCCTGCATCCTCATAAGCTTTAATTCTATCTATTGTTTTATCGATACCTTCTACTGAATTTGCATCTGTTCTGGCTATTATTAAAAAATTGTTATCTATTTTTGCTTTAACGGCCTCTTTGATTTTATTAACCATTTCATCTTTAGTTATCAGCTCTTTGTTATCTAAATGTCCACATCTTTTTTCTGCTACTTGATCTTCAATATGCAGACCACTAAGTCCAAATTTTTCAAATACTTCAACAGTTTTCTTACAACTAGAAAAGCCAGTGTCTGCATCTACAATTGTTGGCAATAAAGTACATTGTGAAATTTGTTTTGCGCGCGTACTAACATGTTCTAAAGTAGTTAATCCTATATCTGGTATTCCAAGATCATTCGACATAACCCCACCAGACACATATATTCCATCGAAACCAATATCTTTAATAAGTTTTGCAACCAAAGCATTATAGGCACCAGGGAATGTCAAAAGCTTCCCTGATTTAAGATTTGACAACAAGCTAGACCTTTTTTCTCTGGGCTTGGTATTTACAAAATGCATAGATAAAACAATTTATAAATTTAAAATCACAAAAGTCAAAAAATTATTTAATATTAAGTAATTCTAAAGATATTTCTTTAATCAAATTAAAATCATTTATTAAAAAATCATGCTTTATATTTTCTTCGTCTTTAAGGGTATATCCATTAGCTACTAGTATGAATTTTATTTTTGCTTGAAAAGCTGCTTCTGAGTCAGTTTCACTATCTCCTACCATGATTGAATTATTTTTTTTTATCTCTAGTATATCTAGAATATTAGTCAGGTGTCTTGGATCTGGTTTTTTAAACTCAAATGTATCCGATCCAGCAACGAAAACAAAATAACTGTCTATATTTAACTCCCTTAAAAGTTTAACAGCTAAATACTCAGGTTTATTTGTACATACAGCGAGATGAATATTTTTTTTCCTACACCATCTCAATAAATCAATTACATTCTTATTTAATTGAGACTTTGCAGATATATTATTTTTATAAAAGTTTATAAAATCTTTCGTCATATCATTGATCATTTTAGAATTAGAAATATTTTGAATTTTATCGTGAGTAATGACGGAGTTGATGATCATTTGTTTCGCCCCTCTTCCAGCTAAAAAACGAATAGATTTTTGTGGTTGTTCAGGGTACCCATATTTTCTCATCACATAATTATGGGCTTTCATTAAGTCTGGAGCTGTATCTACTAATGTTCCATCTAAATCAAAAATTATACAGTTTTCCATGCTTTTTATTAGCTGGATATATATTTATCAGCAATCACAAAATTAACATAGTTTTTTTTAAAAACTGAATTATTGATCAATTTGAAAGATACATTTATAGCCTATTAATGTTATGCAAAAAAAATTAAGAAATTTAGCTAAAAAAGCAGGAGTAAAGTTTGTAGATATTGAAACAGTTTATTTATGCAAAGATACAAAATTTGGAAAAAAAGTAACTGTTGAACCATATGTTGTATTCGGATCAAATGTTAAAATTGGTAATAATGTTACTATAAAATCATTTAGCCATATTGAAAAAGCTGTAATAAAAAATAACGTTGAAATTGGACCATTCGCAAGAATTAGACCTGACAGTATAATAGATGATAATTCAAAAATTGGAAATTTTGTAGAATTGAAAAAATCATACATTGGTAAAAATAGTAAGATTAATCATTTGTCGTATGTAGGAGATAGCAAGATCGGTAAAGAAGTTAATTTAGGAGCTGGAACAATCACATGTAATTTTGATGGTAGAAAAAAAAGCAAGACTATAATTGAAGACAATGTTTTTATAGGCTCAAATACATCATTGGTCGCTCCTATTAAAATTGGGTCTAATACAACTATTGGCGCGGGATCAGCTATTACAAAAAATGTTGGCTCTAACAAACTATCCTTAACAAGATCAAGTCAAAAAGTTTTTAAAAAGAGGAAATAGATCATGTGTGGAATAATTGGAATATCTAGTAACAAGCCAGTTTCCACTATAATATTAAACTCATTAAAAAAATTAGAGTATAGAGGATATGACTCTGCAGGTTTAGCTACAATTCATAAAGGTTTTATTAATGAAATTAAATGCGAAGGAAGAGTAAATAATTTAGAAAAAAATGTTTTAACATCTAAGTCGGATGGTTTAATTGGTATTGGACATGTAAGATGGGCAACACATGGTGCAGCAAATACAATAAATGCTCATCCTCATTCCTCTGAAAAAGTATCAGTAGTTCATAATGGTATTATAGAAAATGTAACTATATTAAAGAAACACTTAATAAACAATGGTCACAAATTTAAATCTCAAACTGATACTGAAGTAATTGTTCATTTAATAACCGAGTATTTAAAAACAAATAATATAAAAAACACCATAACTAAAGTTTTAAACAAATTACATGGTAGTTTTGCACTTGGTATAATTTTTACTGATCATCCAGATTTACTAGTTGGTGCGAGGAGAGGTTCTCCTTTAGCTGTTGGTTATGGACCAAATGAAAACTATCTTGGGTCAGATTCTTATGCTTTAAAATCAATGACAAATAAAATTACATATTTAGATGATGGAGATTTTTGTATTTTAAGAAAGGATAAAGTTGATTTTTATAATTCTGAGGGAGTAATTATTAATAAAAAAATTTTAGAATTATCAAAAGAAGATATTGATATTAACAAAGGAGATTTTAAACATTTTATGGCAAAAGAAATTGCTGAGCAACCAAATACAATAAACGCTTGTATTAAGGAATATATCAATAAACTTAATAATGAACTTAGCATATTCAATTTTCCTTGGAAAAAAGAAGACTTTAATAAAATAATTTTAATAGGGTGTGGCACTGCATATCATGCATGTGTAATTGCAAAATATTGGTTTGAAAAATTAACTAATTTAGAAGTAGACGTAGATATTGCATCTGAGTTTAGGTATAGAAATAATAGATTTAGAAAAGATAACCTTTATGTATTTGTTTCTCAATCTGGGGAAACAGCCGATACACACGCTGCATTAGATTTATGCAATAAGAATAAAATGAAAACATGCGCTATAGTAAATGTTGTGGAGAGCTCTATAGCCAGAGATGCTCAATTTGTTTTACCTATACATTGTGGGCAGGAAATTGGCGTTGCATCCACAAAAGCTTTTTTAGGTCAAATGTTAGTTTTGTATTTAATTACTCTTAAAATATCGAAAATTAGAAATGAGATTAATGATCTTCAATACGCAAACAAAATATGCCAATTAAAAGAACTTCCTGAATTAATTCTAAAGACTTTAAAAACAGAAACAAAGATAAGTAGTTTAAGCGAGACATTCTCAAACGCAAAAGGATCAATGTTTTTAGGTAGAGGCCACTCTTATCCTGTTGCATTAGAGGGAGCTTTGAAACTTAAAGAGTTGTCTTATATACATGCCGAAGGTTATCCTGCGGGTGAGATGAAACATGGACCTTTGGCTTTAATAGAAGAGGGAATGCCAGTTGTAGTAATTGCACCCAGAGATGATCATTATGAAAAAACCATGTCAAATATGCAAGAAGTTATTGCGAGAGGTGCTAAGGTTTTATTAATTACTAACAAAAGTTCTGATGAAATTAAATTTGATAATTTGTGGGAAAAAATTGAAGTTGAAACTTCATCAATCGATTTAATGCCTTTTTTGTTAACAATACCATTGCAAAATTTAGCTTATTATTCAGCATTAACCTTGGGTCACGATATAGATAAACCGAGAAATTTAGCCAAATCAGTAACTGTTGAATAAATTGGGCGTTAGAGGTACACATTTCTTCACACTACCTCACACCACTTCACACTAGTTATGTAGACTATTTAACTTTCATTAAAAATAATTCGCTTAAAGACTCATCAAATTAAGCAACAAATTAGCCACCAGACTAGGCAAATTAGAGATAAAACAAAGTTTGAGTAGTTATGACGCCATATAATTCACATAAACTCTGGAAAATTATTTAGGAGGCTGTCGATTATTTGGCTTGTCAATTTCGCGACTAGGTTTATAAACCATTAGTTGTATGACAAAGTGGAAATTAAATAGCTGGAGAGATAAACCCGTTAAACATATTCCTAATTATAATGATAAAGAACAACTCAATAATATTTTAAAAGAGTTATCGAGTTTTCCGCCTTTAGTATTTGCTGGCGAGACTCGCTCACTACTCAAAAATTTAGCTGATGTATCACAAGGTAAAGCTTTTTTATTACAAGGTGGAGATTGTGCAGAGAGTTTTGCTGAATTTCATCCAAATAATATAAGAGATTTTTTTAAAATTATACTGCAAATGTCATTAGTATTAACAGTATCATCTAATCTACCAGTTATAAAAGTTGGACGGATTGCAGGACAATTTTCAAAACCTAGAAGTTCCCCAACCGAAATAAAAAATAATATAGAGTTACCAAGTTATCTAGGTGATAATATTAATGGTTCAGAATTTACTAATGAAAGTAGAAAGCTGGATCCTAATCGTTTATTAAAAGCTTACTCACAATCTGCTTCAACATTAAATCTTTTAAGAGCATTTTCTCAAGGAGGTTTTGCAGATTTAAACAAGGTTCATTTGTGGAATATGTCATTTATAAATGTTAACGCAAAAAATAAATTTAAAGAGATCGAAGATAAAGTAAGCGATTCTTTGGCTTTTATGGAGGCATGTGGAATAACATCAGAAACTAACAGAAGATTAAGAACTGTAAATTTTTATACTAGTCATGAAGCTTTACTTTTGCCAGTAGAAGAAGTCATGACACGTATTGACTCAACAACTGGTGAATACCATAACACTTCAGCTCATTTCTTGTGGATAGGAGACAGAACTAGGCAACTCGAAGGCGGACATGTTGAATACTGCAAAGGTATTAAAAATCCCATCGGTATAAAATGTGGACCAACTTCTGATCCTAAAGAAATTATTAAGCTAACAGAAATATTAAATCCAGATAATGATGCTGGAAAAATTACTTTAATAGCCAGGTTAGGTCACGATAAAGTTAAATCAAAATTACCAAAATTAATTAAAGAAATTAAAAAAGCAGGAAGAAACATAATATGGTCATGTGATCCAATGCACGGTAACACAATTAAATCATCTACAGGTTTCAAAACAAGACCATTTGATAATATTTTAAAAGAGGTAAAAGAATTTTTTGATGTTCACCAGGCCGAAGGTACTTTTGGAGGTGGATTGCATATCGAAATGACTGGACAGAATGTGACAGAGTGTACCGGTGGGGCTCAAAATATAACTGATAAAGACCTTTCAAGTAGATATCATACTCACTGTGATCCAAGACTTAATGCAAATCAAGCCATAGAATTAGCTTTTTTGATATCTGAAGAAATTAAGAAAAATTCACATTTTTCTAAAAATAAAATTAAGTTTGCGTCATAATTATTAATTTAATTTTTAGTTAAATTAGATAAATTATAAATATGTTACCAGAATCAAGAATAAACATCATCCAAAATTGGCTAAGTGAATACGTTAGCAATATGCCTAACCCAGCAACTAGTTTAGTTGTTGGTGTGTCAGGAGGTATAGACTCGGCTGTTGTGAGCACAATTTGTTCAATGACAGGTATAAAAACATTTGCTTTATCAATGCCCATTAAACAAATTCAAGAACAAGATGATTTAAGCAAAAAACACTGTAAGTGGCTTTTAAATAAATTTAAAAATGTAGAAATTTTAAATATTAATTTAGATGAAGTATTTACAAATTTTGAAAAAGCCTTGATTAAAAATAATAGCGAGCATGCATTTGCTAATAGCCGTGCGAGGATAAGAATGACCACTTTATACCAAGTTGCGGGATCTAATAATGGTATTGTTGTTGGTACAGGCAATAAAGTAGAAGACTTCGGAGTGGGTTTTTATACTAAATACGGTGACGGCGGAGTAGATATTTCGCCAATTGCAGACTGTACTAAATCTGATGTTTGGGAAATGGGTAAAGAACTTAATATTGATGAAAAAATAATACAAGCCAAACCAACAGATGGTTTGTGGGTGGATGGCAGAAATGACGAAAATCAATTGGGAATGAGTTATGAGGAATTAGAAGAAGCTATGGCCAATCCAAACTCAAAAAACTATAAAAAATACCTTAAAATAAGAGAATCTAACCTACATAAAATGAGAGAAATTCCAGTTTGTAAATTTGATTAATTCTTATATTAATCAAACATGCAAAGCTTGGTATTAAGTAATACTCTTTCGAAAAAAAAGGAAGTTTTTAAACCTTTAGATAAAAACAATATACGTATGTATGTATGCGGGCCAACCGTTTATGATTTTCCGCACATTGGTAACGCAAGGCCCTTGATAGTATTTGATGTTTTGTTCAGGGTTTTAAAAAAAATTTTTGGAGGAGATTCAGTTACCTATGTAAGAAATATAACTGACATAGATGACAAAATCATAAAATCTTCAAATGAAAAAAATATAGAATTTAAAAAATTGACTGAAGAAATTACAAAATCATTTCATGAAGACTGTAAATTTCTTGGATGTTTAAAGCCTACATTCGAACCAAAGGCAACTGACCATATAGATCAAATGATCGAAATAATAGATACCTTGTTAAATAAAAAATATGCTTATGAGCAAAAAGGACATGTTTTTTTTGATATAAGCAAATTCCCCTCTTATGGATCTTTATCAAAAAAAACAATAAAAGATCTCAACGCAGGATCTAGAGTTGAAATATCTAAAATTAAGAAGAATCCTGGTGATTTTGTATTGTGGAAACCAAGCAAATATAATGAACCAAGTTGGGATTCTAAATATGGCAAAGGAAGACCTGGCTGGCATATTGAATGTTCAGCAATGTCAAAAAAATATTTAAATACTAGTTTTGATATTCATGGAGGAGGATTAGACTTAGTATTTCCCCATCATGAAAATGAAATTGCACAATCTTTTTGCGCTAACGAAAAGTTCTTAGCAAAATATTGGATACATAATGGCTATGTCACAGTAAATAAGAAAAAAATGGCAAAATCAGAAAATAACTTTATCACAATTAACGATCTAAAAAAAAAATATAACGGCCAAACTATTAGACTAGCTATGCTTTTTACACATTATACCCAACCATTTGATTGGAATGAAAAAATTTTAAAAGATGCAAAAATAACATTAGATAAATGGTATGAATTTTATATTGATGATAATATTAAAATTAATGAAAATAATTTAACTTTTTTATTAGATGATTTAAATATACCTAATATGATTACAAATATTCATAAACTTTATAATTATGCTAAAGAGGGAGACTTAGAATCTGCTAAGCAGTTGAATGCTTCATGTAAATTCCTTGGATTATTTAGTCAAAATAAAGAAACATGGTTTAAATTTAATAAAAAAACTAGTATTAAGCCAGAAGAAATTAATAGTTTGATTAACGAAAGAAATAACGCAAGAAAAAATAAAAATTTTAAAAAATCAGATGAAATTAGAGACTATTTATTAAAAAATAATATTTTATTAGAGGATGAAGCAAATGAAACAAAATGGAAATTTAAAGAATGAATAAGGAAAAAATTTATATATTTGACACTACTTTAAGAGACGGTTCACAAACTGAGGGTGTAGATTTTAGCTTACAAGATAAGTTTAAAATTTCCAGTGCCTTATCTGATTTAGGAGTTGATTATATTGAGGGTGGATGGCCGGGTGCTAACCCTACAGATACAGAGTATTTTAATAAAAAACCTTATACAAAATCGAGCATAGTTGCTTTTGGTATGACAAAAAAACACGGAAGAAGCGCAGATAATGATCCTGGTTTAGCGGCTTTAATTAATTCAGATACTAATGATGTCTGTGTTGTAGGAAAGTCATGGGATTACCATGTCGATATTGCACTAAATATTTCTAATCAGGATAATCTTAAAAATATTGAGGAAACGACTAAATTTTTTGTTAAGCATAAGAAAAATTTTATGTTTGATGCTGAACATTTTTTTGATGGATATAAGAACAATAAAAAATACGCAATTGATTGTATAAAAAGTGCATATGATAACGGAGCGGGGTGGATTGTTTTATGTGATACTAATGGAGGAACTCTTCCTCATGAAATTTCAGAGATAGTTAATGATGTTTGCCAAACTATACCCGGCAAACATTTAGGAATTCACGCGCATAATGACACTGAAAATGCTGTAGCAAATTCCTTAGCTGCCGTTATAGCAGGCGCAAGACAAATTCAAGGAACTCTAAATGGCTTAGGAGAGAGATGTGGAAATGCAAACTTAGTTTCAATCATACCAACACTAGTATTTAAAGAATATTATAAAAAAAATTTTAGAATTTCAATTGATGAGAAAAAAATTAATAAATTAACTGATTGCTCAAGATTACTTGATGAAATTTTAAATAGAAAACCTAATAAGCATATGGCTTATGTTGGTGCATCTGCTTTTTCACATAAGGGAGGGCTTCATGTTTCTGCTGTTCAGAAAGATCCAAAAACTTATGAGCACATTAATCCTGATTTAGTAGGTAACATGAGAAATATTGTAATATCTGATCAAGCTGGAAAATCTAACATTTTATCTAGATTAGAAAAGTTTAATATAAAAATTGATAAAAATGACCCTAATATTCAAAAGATCCTTGATGAAGTTAAGGACAGGGAGTTTATAGGATATTCCTATGATGGCGCTGATGCTTCATTTGAGTTGTTATCAAGAAGATTATTGGGACAAGTTAAAAATTTTATAAAAATTAAAAGTTATGAGGTTGTAGTTTCAAAGAACTCAGAAAAAACAAATGAAATTGACTCAATTGCTAAAGCAATAGTTGAAATTGACGCTAAGCAAATTGAATGTCAGGGAAAAGGCAATGGACCTGTTAATGCCTTAGATAATGCCATTAGATCAAATTTACTAAAAACTAAAAAATATAATCAATATTTAAAGGATCTTAAACTTGTAGATTACAAAGTTAGAATTTTAAATACTGGAACNAACGCTACCACACGAGTGTCAATAGAAAGCACAGATAGCAAAGGTTTAAGCTGGTTTACAATTGGAGTTTCGCCAAATATTATAGAGGCATCATTTATAGCATTAATTGACAGCATAGATTACAAACTATTCAAAGAAAATGCACCCTCTAACTATTAAATTTTTGTTTAAAATAAGATATGTTTTGTTGACAATTTTTTTTTCATTACTATAAATGCTATTTTTTTAATGTCAAAAAGAATAAATGCTAAACATAAAGTAGACAGAAGGCTTGGCGTAAACCTATGGGGTAGACCTAAAAGTCCTTTTAACAAAAGAGCTTACGGACCAGGTCAGCACGGACAAAGAACATCGGCCAAACCCTCGGATTATAAGATTCAATTACAAGCAAAGCAAAAACTTAAAAATTATTATGGAAATTTAAATGAAAGACAATTTAGAAATGTTTATAAGGAAGCTGCGAGAAGAAAAGGAAATACCGGTGAAAATTTAGTAGGTATACTTGAATCAAGACTAGATGCTGTCATATATAGAGCTAAATTTGCAAACACAGTCTTCCAGGCCAGACAATTAATTAATCATGGTCATGTAAGAGTTAACGGAAAAAGAGTTAATATTTCAAGTTTTTATTTAAGTGAAAATGATGAGGTTGAGATTAAAGATAGCTCAAAACAATTAAATACAATTTTATCTGCATCATCATCAAAGGAAAGAGATGTTCCAGATTATTTAATAAGTGATCAAAAAAAATTAACAGCAAAATTTTCTAGGATACCGAAATTTGATGAAATACCTTACCCTGCGATTATGGAGCCAAACTTAGTTGTTGAGTATTATTCAAGATAATTATTTATTTATTTGTATTCCCTTATCTAAAAAAAATTTTGTTAACTCTTTTTTTTCAAACATTTCTTTCAGAATGTCGCTTCCTCCAATAAATTCTTTTTTTACATATATTTGCGGAATAGTCGGCCAATTACTATACTTTTTTAAACCTTGTCTAACGTTTTCATCTGAGTAAACATCAAAACTATTAAAGTTTATTTTTAAGTGTTTTAATATGTTGACTGCTACCATCGAAAAACCACATTGTGGCATTTCTGGTGTACCTTTCATAAATAAAACTACTTCACTAGAGTTTATTATTTCTTCAATTTTTTTATTAACATCCATTATTTTTCCTCTGTAGAAATTGAAAGCGCATGTAATTCTGTATCCATTTTTCCTTTTAAAGCTTTATAGACCATCTTATGTTGTTCTACCTTATTTTTTCCTTTAAATAAACTTGAGCATATCTTCGCAGAAAAATGATTATCATCGCCCGCCAAATCTTTAATTTCTATAACCGAGTTTGGAAAAGCATTTTTAAGCAATGTTTCTAATTCAGATTGTTTGATTGCCATTTAATTTCCATTATAATTTTTAAACCATCTTTTATTTAATTCAATTAAATTATTTAGATCAAATTTATATTTATCATTCATATAAATGAACTTTTCTCTAACAGTTTTGCCTATTTTTTCAAAAACTATAGATTGTTTTTTCATTTCTTCCTCTAAAATACATTGGTTTTCAGCTTTTATCTCTACTATATATCTTGACTGGTCTTCAGCAAATAAATACTTTATTAGTTCGAAACCAGTC
Source organism: Candidatus Pelagibacter sp. (assembly GCA_002704185.1). Taxonomy (GTDB): domain Bacteria; phylum Pseudomonadota; class Alphaproteobacteria; order Pelagibacterales; family Pelagibacteraceae. Next base: position 1,421 of record PAFP01000010.1, on the reverse strand, counting down.
TTATTTATACTTAAATTTACTCCAATCTTAGATGACATACACATTTCTAAAATTGACAAAATTACTCCTCCTGATGAGATATCATGCGAGGCTTCTATTAATCCTTTTTGAATCATTTTAATTAAAAATTTTCCATGAAGTAACTCATCTTCTAATTTAATTTTAGGAGGTGGCCCTCTTTTGATATGCAATATATCATAACATAAAATACTTTGACCTAACTGCCCGTTTGTTTTTCCAATAACGTAAATAAAATTATCACTATTTCTAAATTTATAATCTGAAATTTTATTTAAATCTTTAATTAATCCAATACCACCTATAACAGGAGTAGGGTTTATGCCAATACCATTAGTCTCGTTATAAAGGGATACGTTCCCAGATACGACAGGATAATCTAATTTTTTACATGCTTCAGAAATTCCATTTATAGTTTCAACAAATTGTCCCATAATTTCTGGCTTTTCTGGATTTCCGAAATTTAAACAATTAGTTATTGCTATAGGTTCAGCTCCAACTGAACATAAATTTCTATACGTTTCACATACAGCCTGCATACCTCCCCAATACGGGGAGCTTTTACAATACCTGGGCACACAATCTACAGATGCTGCTATAGCTTTATTTGAATCGTGGATTCTAATTATTGATGCATCTCCACCAGGAATATTAACAGCATCGCACATTACCATATGATCATATTGTTCCCATACCCACGACTTATTTGCCTGATTTGGATGAGAAATGACTTTTTCGATTAAATCTAGAAGATTATAGTCATTAATTTTATTTTCATAATCAATTTCATCTTCAGCAGTTGATTTTTTCCATTTTCTATCGTACTCAGGCGCCTCATGAGATAAAGCAGATATTGGAAGATCACATACTGTTTTATTATCTGACTTTAATGTTAATTTTTGAGAAATAGTTAACTTTCCAATTATTGAAAAATCTAAACCCCATTTTTTAAATATATTTTCACAATCTTTCTCTCTACCTTCCCGAAGTATAATTAACATTCGTTCCTGACTTTCCGATAGCATTATTTCATATGGTGTCATTCCATTTTCTCTACATGGCACTTTATCTAAATTAATTTCTATACCTACATTTCCTTTTGACGCCATTTCTACAGAGGACGATGTTAGTCCTGCAGCACCCATATCTTGTATTGAAACAATTGAGTTTGTTTGCATTAACTCTAGACAAGCTTCAAGTAATAATTTTTCAGAAAAAGGATCCCCAACTTGAACCGTTGGCTTCTTGGATTCTGAATCTTCCCCGAATTCTTGTGAGGCCATCGAAGCTCCATGAATTCCATCTCTACCAGTTTTTGAACCAACATATATTACAGGTTTGTTTAATCCGGCTGCTTTTGAGTAGAAAATCTTATCTTTCTTTACCAATCCCAAAGTCATTGC
>PAFP01000009.1 GCA_002704185.1 Candidatus Pelagibacter sp. | reverse complement strand
TATTTACTTTTATTTTTTTTTTTCTTAAAATTTTTTCTATATATGATTGTGGAAAATTATTAATATTTTTTTTAATCCACTTATCTATCCTCGTATTTTCATAATCCCTCGAGATAGTATAGCTATTATTAATAATCATAGGTAATTTGCAAATTTTTGTCCAAAATAGAAAAGTATTAAACCAAAAATTACAGTAATGAAAATATAATTAAAGGCATATATATAACTACCCTTATCTAATAGATTAAATAAATCTAAACTAAAACTTGAATAGGTTGTAAACCCGCCTAATAAACCGTAAATAACAAATGTTTTATATTCCATAGGGAAAATATTCTTATTAAAAAAAACCACGGAAAATCCAACAAAAAACGAACCAATAAGGTTTACAAAAATTGTAGAAATTGGGAAATTATAGTTAATAATTTTGGGTGTAATTATATGTAATGAGTATCTTAATATACTTCCAATTGCTCCAGATAAAGCTACCAATAAGTAGAGTTTCATTATTATTCTTTATTTTTTTATTGGATCTTTTTTTTCAATTTTTTTTTCTTTATCTTCGACTTTTTTATTTAATTTAGGTCCAGAATCTTGTCCTTTTGCGTTAAAATCTTTGTCAACTAATTCAATTATTGCTTTTGGAGAATTGTCACCATAACGAAATCCATATTTTAATACTCTTGAGTATCCACCATTTCTCTTCTCATATCGTTTTGATAATGTATCCGTTAATTTTTTAACTGATTTGCTATCTTGAAGTTTAGAGAATAAAATTTTTTTTGATGCTAAATTTTTTTTTTTTCCTATAGTTATAACTTTATCTATTGCTACTTTTAATTCCTTTGCCTTGGGTAATGTTGTTTCAATTTGTTCGTGTTTTATTAAAGAGTTTAACATATTTTTTATCATAGCTTTTCGATGCTCTGATGTACGATTTAATTTTCTATAAGCAATTTTATGTCTCATTACTTATATTCCTCTTCAAGTTTTTTTGATAATTCTGCTATATTCTCTGGCGGCCAATTTGGTATTTCTATACCTAAATATAAAGACATACCTGCTAAAACTTCTTTAATTTCATTCAAAGATTTTCTTCCAAAATTTGGTGTTCTTAACATCTCGCTTTCGGTTTTTTGGACTAAATCTCCAATATAAATAATATTGTCATTTTTTAAACAATTCATCGACCTAACTGATAATTCCAGTTCATCAACTCTTCTTAAAAGATTTTTATTAAATTCTGGTTCACTACTAGTTTTTTCGACTACAACTTCTTTTGGCTCATCGAAATTTATAAACATTCCAAGCTGATCTTGAAGTATTCTTGCTGCATAAGCTAAACAATCCTCAGCAGCGACTGAACCGTCAGTTTCGATTTCAAATGTTAATTTATCATAATCTATTGACAATCCATCTCTTGTGTCAGAAATATTATAAGAAACTCTTTTTACTGGACTATAAACTGCATCAACTGGAATAAGTCCCAATGGAGAATCTGCATCTCGATTTTTTTCCGCTGAAACATATCCTTTTCCTGTATTTACAGTTAGCTCCATATAAATCTTAGATTTTTCATCAAGGTTACAGATTACTTGATCAGGATTCAAAATTTCAATATCGACGTTTTCTTTTATCATGCTAGCTTTAATTTCTCCTGGTCCTTGAGCATCTAATATAAGTTTTTTAGGTCCTGGATTTTTAAGTTTTAAAGATAAAGATTTTATATTTAAAACAATATCAGTAACATCCTCTCGAACACCGTTAATTGATGAAAATTCGTGTAACACACCATCAATCTGTATTGCAGTTACCGCAGTACCTTGAATTGATGACAATAATACCCTTCTTAAGGCATTCCCTAATGTTAATGCAAATCCCCTTTCTAAAGGCTCAACAATTATCTTTGAAAATTTTTTATCATCACTAGATTTAACATCTATTTTAGTTGGTTTAATAATTTCTTTCCAATTTTTTTCTATCAATTTTATATCCTTTCTTAATTAAACTCTTCTTTTTTTTGGTGGCCTACATCCATTGTGTGGAATAGGACTTGAGTCTTTTATTGACATAATTTTAAATCCTCTTGCCTGAAGTGCTCTCAATGCAGTTTCACGACCAGAGCCTGGTCCTTTGACTTCCACGTCAATATTTTTAAGTCCGTACTCCGATGCCTTTATGGCCGCATCATCTGCAGCTACTTGAGCAGCATAAGGTGTTGACTTCCTAGATCCCTTAAAACCTTTCGATCCAGCAGATGACCATGATAATACATTTCCATCATTATCAGTTATCGAAATTATGGTATTATTGAAAGTGGCATTAACAAAAGCCCTACCGCTAATAACTGTTCTTTTTTCTTTTTTCTTAACCTTAAATTTTTTTTTCTTTGTAATATCTTCTATTTTTTTATCTTTTTCTTCCAATTGTTTTTTTTTAACTTTTTCTTTGCTCATAAAACTATTTTTTTAATGTTGTTAATTTTTTACCGGCTATCGCAATTGCCTTACCTTTTCTTGTTCTGGCATTTGAATGTGTTCTTTGACCCCTAACAGGTAATTTTTTTCTATGCCTTGTGCCTCTATATGTGCCAAGATCTCTTAGTCTTTTAATGTTAAGCGAGATATTTCTTCTTAAATCTCCCTCTACAGTATATTTGCTGTCAATATATTCTCTAATTTTTAAAACTTCGTCCTCACTTAAACTGTTTACTCTTTTAGATTTTTCTATGTTTAATTGTTTGCATATTTTTTTGGCGTTATTATCTCCTATTCCATAAATATAAGTTAANGCAATATGAACCTGTTTATTTAATGGTAAATTTATCCCTGATATTCGTGCCATATAAGATTGTTTTAATATACTTAAAGTCGANNGAGTATAGTTATCAAGCTAATAAAGTCAACTCTATTAGCTAGCAATTATGCCCCTAATTTCCTTTCTAACCTCGGTTATTTGTTTCATTGCATCTATATCCACAACTTTGTTTTGTTTTTTATAAAACTCTAATATAGGAAGAGTTTCATTATCATAAGTTTTTAATCTTTTAGAGACTGTTTCCTCATTATCATCTGATCTCTTTATAAATTCTTGTTTTTGACAGCAATTTGAAGGTGGAGGATCGAAAAATTCATTAAAAGTTTTTTTACAGTTAGAGCATGAAATACGACCTGATAGTCTTTTAATCAAAATAGAATAGTCAACTTTTAGGTTTAGGACTTTAGAAATTTTTTGATCATGTTTTTGTAACATTAATTCTAATTTAGAAACCTGATCTAAATTTCTTGGAAAACCGTCAAAAATAATTTTATTTTTAATTTCTTTATCAGATAATTTTTTTTCAATTAAACTGTATATTATATTATCGGAAACTAGCTTGCCTGCGTCCATTATTGACTTTATTTGTTTAGATAATTCTGAAACTTTTTTTAACTCATTTCTCAAAAGGTCTCCAGTAGAAACTTGGAACATTCCATGATCCTGAATTAGAAAGTTCGATTGGGTTCCTTTTCCAGCACCTGGTGGGCCAAAAATTATTATATTCATGCTATTTAGTAAACTTTGTTTTTTTTATTAAAGATTGATATTGGACACTCATTAATCGAGTTTGTATTTGATTAATGGTATCCATACCAACAACCACTACAATTAACAAAGATGTTCCGCCTAAATAAAAAGGTATTGGATAATTTGCTATTAAAACTTCTGGCATTAAACAAATGATAACAAGATAAGTGGATCCAATTGTCGTAAGTTTAATTAACAAGTCATTTATAAAGAATGCTGTTCTTTCGCCTGGTCTTATACCTGGAATAAATCCTCCGTGCTTTCTCAGGTTTTCTGCAGTTTCATTTGGATTAAAAATTATAGATGTATAGAAAAATGAAAAGAAAACAATCCCGCCTGCATAAATTAGCATGTATAAAGGCTTACCTTGTCCTAAAAGAGATGTAATTCCTATTATAAATGAATTAGAGTCTGATGAAAAATTAGATAATGTTATTGGTAATAATAATAAAGCAGAAGCAAAAATAGCTGGTATTACACCGGCGGTATTAACTCTAAGTGGCAAATAAGAAGATTCTCCTCCATACATTTTATTTCCTACTTGTCTTTTTGGATATTGTATAATTACTCTTCTTTGTGCTCGCTCAACAAATACTATAAAATATATTGCTATAAGTAATAATACAATTACACCAATAATTACAAGACTAGATAAGGCTCCTGTTCTACCTAATTCAAATGTTGATGCTAATGCCCTAGGTATTTCAGCAACTATCCCAGAAAAAATTATTAATGATATTCCATTTCCAACTCCTCTAGAGGTAATTTGTTCACCTAGCCACATTAAAAAGACAGTCCCGGTTAACAATGTTATTGTTGTTACAAATCTAAAATACAAACCTGGATCTAAAACTATACCTTGTGAATTTTCTAAACTAACAGCAACACCATAACCTTGGACAAAAGCTAAAATTACAGTGCCATATCTTGTATATTGAGTAATTTTTTTTCGTCCAAATTCTCCCTGATTTTTTAAATTTTTAAAATACTCGGTAACACCTGTTAATAATTGTACAATAATTGATGCAGAGATGTAAGGCATAATACCAAGAGCGAATATGGCCATTCTCTGAACTGCTCCTCCAGCAAATACATTAAACATTCCAAGTAAACTTCTTTCGTTTCCTCCTACTATTTCTTTTAAAGAGGACGGGTCAATACCAGGAATAGGTATATAAGTTCCAAATCTATAAATTACTAAAATAAATAAAGTATAAATAATTCTTTTCTTCAAATCATCTGCTTGAGAAAATGCTCCCATACTTTGTGTTGTATTTTCAAAATTTGACATTTTTTATTTGATAAGCTCTATCGAACCACCAGATTTTTCTATTTTTTTTCTAGCACTTTCACTGATTTTATCCGTAGATATAGATATTTTAGTTTTTAATTCTCCTGTTCCTAATATTTTTACTTTAATTTTTTTTGATACTTTTTCCTTTAACAAAATTTTTCTTAAATTTATTTTTTCATTATTTTTAAATTTATTTTTTAAAATTAATTTTTCTAAATCTCTAAGATTAATAACTACATTTTTTTCTTTTTTATATAACGAACTAAAGCCTCTTTTGGGTAGTCTCCTATATAATGGCATTTGGCCTCCTTCATAACTTTTTATAGCTACTCCAGATCTAGACTTTTGTCCTTTAACACCTCTGCCACTAGTTTTTCCTTTACCAGATCCAATACCCCTACCTAATCTTTTTTTCTTTTTATGGATATTTACATTAATATTATTTAATTCCATATTATCTTCTCGAAACTATTTCTTTAATTTTTTTTCCTCTTAAAATTGAAATATCCTTTGGTGTTTTTTGCTTTAATAAAGCATCAAATGAGGCTCTTACTAAATTATAAGGATTTGAAGAACCAATAGATTTTCCAACAACATCCTGAATTCCAGACATTTCACAAATTGCTCTAACAGGGCCACCAGCGATTATACCTGTACCAGCAGGAGCGCTTCTAAGAATAACTTTTCCAGCTCCATTTCTTCCTTTCACATCGTGATGCAAAGTTCTGTTATCTCTCAAAGAAACTTTTATTATTGATTTTTTTGCTGCCTCAGAAGCTTTTTTAATTGCATCAGGTACTTGTTTGGCTTTACCTTGACCAAAACCGACTTGTCCTTTTTTGTTTCCTACAATTACTAATGCAGCAAACCCAAAACGTCTACCGCCTTTTACAACTTTAGTTATTCTGTTTATAGCAACCAATTTTTCTTTTATTTCAGATATTTGATTCATAATTAAAATTTTAAACCTTCTTTTCTTGCTGTTTCCGCCAATAATTTAATTCGCCCATGATATTTATAATTACCTCTGTCAAAAAAAACTTCTTTTACTCCCTTCTTAACTGATCTTTCTGCAATTAATTTGCCTACTACTGCAGAAATTTTAGATTTTGACATTTTATCAAAATTTTTTTCTTTAGATGAAGCGCTTACTATTGTGATATGTTTATTATCATCAATAATTTGTGCATAAATATTTTTTAAAGATCTAAATACTGTTAATCTTGGTTTATCTGAATTGACCTTTTTGAGCTTTGATCTAATTCTACTTTTTCTTTTAAGTGCTATATTTTTCATTTACTTTTTTTTACCCTCTTTTTTAAGTATAAATTGGTCATTAGATGTAATACCTTTTTGTTTATAAGGTTCAACAGGTTTAAAGAATTTTAAATCTGCAACAACTTTACCGACTAATTCCTTATCTACTCCACTTACAATGATAGTTGTTTGTTTTTCAACCTTTACTATTATGCCTTCTGGAATATCATAGTTAATATCATGGCTAAATCCAAGTTGAAGATTTAATTGTTTGCCTTTTAAATTAGCTCTAAATCCAACACCTGTTAACTTGAGCGTTTTTTCATATCCTTTGAATATACCTATAATCGCATTATTAATTAAGCTCCTTTGCAATCCCCAAACTATATTATTTTGATTTTTTTTGTGCTTTGGTCTTACGGAAATTTTTAAATCTTCAATTTTAATATCTAAAATATCATTATTAATTTTAAGAGACCTTTTGCCTTTTGGTCCCTCTATATTTAAAATATTACCAGACAAAACTGCCTTTACTTCTTTTGGTATTTCAATATTTTTTTTTCCTATTTTTGACATGATATTACGAAATATTACAAATTATTTCTCCTCCAAGTTTTTGTTCTCTTGCTTCATTATCTGATAAAATCCCTTTTGATGTAGAAATCAAAGCAACACCTAAGCCATTTTGAACTCTCGGTAAACTATCTGATCTTGTGTAAATTCTTCTTCCTGGCTTAGATATTCTACTTATTTCTCTAATTACTGGATTTCCATGAACATATTTTAAATTAACTTTTAAAGACTCGTAACTATTATTATTATTATCTTTTGTAATTTCGTAATTTATTAAAAAACCCTCTCTAATCATCGCGTCTAATATATATCTTTTAAATTTAGAGTTAGGAATTAAAACACTCCTATGAGATCTTTGTTGAGCATTTCTTATCCTGGCTAGCATATCTCCTATTGGATCAGTTATTGTCATTATATTATCCCTAAATTATCCTTTCCTTACCAGCTCGATTTAGTCATGCCTGGAATTTTGCCACTTGATGCAAGTTTTCTAAGTGCAATCCTAGACATTTTTAATTTTCTGTAATAACCATGCGGTCTTCCGGTTATTTCACATCTATTNNTAACTCTAATTTTAGCTGAATTTTTTGGTAATTTTGCTAATTTCAACGCAGCCTCAAATCTTTCGTTTAAATTAACTTTTTTATCCATTATAATTTTTTTTAATTTTTTTCTTTTCGATTCATACCTTTTGGACATCTTTATTCTCTTAAGATTTTTTTGTACTGCGGACGTTTTTGCCATTTATCTAGCTCCTTTCTTGAAAAATGGGAAATTAAAACTATCAAGTAATGCTTTTGCCTCATTTTTATTATTAGTATTTGTTACGATTGTAATATCCAATCCCCTTACTTTATCAACCTTGTCAAAGTTAACTTCGGGAAAAATAACATGCTCCTTAATACCGAAACTATAATTAGCATTTTCGTCAAAACTTTTAGGATTCAAGCCTCTAAAATCCTTTATTCTAGGCAATGCCATGTTTATTAACCTATCTAAAAAATAATACATATTATTTTTTCTCAACGTTACTTTTAAACCCAAAGGCATTTTAATTCTTGTTTTAAAATTAGAAATTGATTTTTTTGACAAAGTTATTATAGGTTTTTGACCAGATATATTTGATAGATCACTCTCTATAATTTTCATAATCTTATTGTCATTCCCCTCAAGTCCAAGACCCATATTTAAAACTATTTTTTCAATCTTTGGTACTTTCATTAAGTTCTGTATACCTAAAGATTTACTTAGTTGTGGAACAATTTCTTTTGCATATATAGTTTTAAGTCTAGGAATCATAATTTATTTTTTCTTTTTATTTTTTGGTTTAGTTATTGATTTTGGTTTTAGTTTTGTTTTTGCTTTAGGTTTGGCTTTATCTGCTTGTTTCATATTAACATTTTTTGGTTTAGTTTTTGGTTTCTCTTTTTTATTTATTAGAGATAAATTTGAAATATTAATAGGTTTTTCAATAGATATAATTCCACCTTTTTTTTCTTTTGTAGGTTTTTGATGTTTCTTTTTAATATTCATTCCTTTTACCATAGCTGAATAAGATTTTGGAAACATCTGGATAATTTCTCCAGTTTTTCCTTTGTCATTGCCAGATATGACTTTAACAATGTCTTTTTTTTTTAATTTAATCTTAATCATAAAACCTCTGGAGCTAAAGATATAATCTTCATATGTTTTTTTAATCTTAATTCTCTTGTTACTGGACCAAATATTCTTGTTCCGATTGGTTCGTTATTAGCTGCTATTAAAACAGCAGCATTAGTATCAAATTTTATTGATGATCCATCATCTCTACTGATTTGTTGCCTAGTTCTAACTACAACAGCTTTGTGGACATCGCCTTTCTTAACTTTTCCTTTGGGCATAGCGTCTTTAATACTCACAACTATAACATCTCCAATTGAAGCATATCTTCTTTTAGATCCGCCTAGGACCTTGATGCACTCTATTCTCTTTGCTCCTGTATTATCGGCCACTTCTAATTCAGTTTGAACCTGAATCATAATTTAAATTACCCTCCATTTTTTTAATTTAGATATTGGTTTGCTTTCTTGTATTTTTATAATTTGTCCAATCTTATAGTCTCCAGATTCATAATGTGCATGATATTTTTTAGTTCTTTTCATGACTTTTTTTAATAAAGGATGTCTAAATTTCCTCTCAACCTTAATAACTATTGTTTTTTTACTTTTGTTACTTACGACTTTTCCTATTAAGATTTTTTTTGTCATTTTGTTTCATCCTCACGTAAATTTAAAAATGTTTTAATTTTTGCAATGGATCTTCTGATAATTTTATGCCTTGAGGTATTTTTAACTTGAGAATTAATTTTTTGAAATCTCAAGTTAAATTGTTCTTTTTTAAAATTATTCAGCTCTTTTTTTAATTGAGTAATAGACAATTTTTTAATTTCTGAAGTTTTCATTTTATAAATTAACGTTTCTTTTAATGATTTTTGTAGTGATTGGTAATTTCGATGCAGCTCTATCAAATGCTTCTTTGGCAAGTACATCGTTTACCCCATCAATCTCAAATATTATTCTCCCAGGCTTTACCCTACAAACAAAATACTCCGGATTACCTTTGCCTTTTCCCATTCTTACCTCAATAGGTTTTTTAGATACTGGTATATTTGGGAATATTCTTAACCATACCCTACCTGCTCTTTTCATATGCCTGGTTAAAGCAACTCTTGCGGCTTCGATTTGTCTAGACGTGACTCTTTCTGGTTGAGTAGCTTGCAAACCATGTGAACCAAAATTTAATTTTGATCCTCTATTAGCCTTGCCTTTAATTCTTCCTTTATGTGCCTTTCTATATTTTGTTCTTGCAGGTTGTAACATTAAGCATTCTCCTCTTTTTCAGATCTTAATTTCTTTTCAAGATCTTTTTGAAAAACTACACCTTTATAAATCCATACTTTTACTCCGATTATTCCATAAGTAGTCTCTGCTTCGGCTTCTGCATAATCAACATCTGCTCTTAATGTATGTAATGGAATAGAGCCTTCTCTTAACCATTCAGTTCTTGCAATTTCATTTCCTGCTAATCGACCACTAACAGTCACCTTTATACCTTTAGCTCCCATTCTTAGTGATGATGATATTGCTCTTTTCATAGCTTTTCTATATGCAACCCTCTTTGAAATTTGTTGTGCAATATTTTCTGCTACAAGATAAGAGTCTAACTCTGGTTTTCTAATTTCTTTTATATTAACAGTGACATCATTTGACGAAATTTTTCCAATATTGCTCTTTATTTTCTCAATATCAGAACCTTTTTTTCCTATTACAAAACCTGGTCTAGAAGTAAATATCGTTACTACACATTTTTTTGATGGTCTTTCTATTAATATTTTAGATACTCCAGAATTTTTAATAGTGTTATTAATATACTTTCTTATTTTAAAATCTTCGATCAAATAATTACCGTAGTTATTTTTTTTAGCAAACCAAACGGAGTCCCATGTTCTATTGATTTTTAATCTAATACCAATTGGATTTACTTTTTGTCCCATTTATTTTCCTTTTCTTTGAATTTGCTTATCTTTATTAGAGTTATCATTATTTTTTTCTGATACAATAATAGTCAGGTTACTGTAATGTTTTTTAATACCAGCTGCTCTTCCTCTTGCTCTAGGTCTAAACCTTTTAAGAGTTATTCCTTTTCCAACATAAGCTTCTTTTACTATCAAATTATCTACATCAAGTTGATTATTATTTTCAGCATTTGAAATTGCAGATTTGATAGTTTTTGATATTTCGTTTGCAACCCTTTTCTCAGAAAATTTTAAATTTCTTAAAGCAATATCCGCTTTTTGACCTCTTATAGATCTTAGCACATTATTTACTTTTCTTGGACTAGATCTTAAGTTCTTAAAAGTTGCTTTCACAATAGACATATCGTTTTTATTTTTTACCATCTTTAGCTCCACTGCTTGCTGAAGGTTGCACTGGACTTGAAGGTGCAGAAGTAGCAGCCGCTTTTTTCTCAGCAGGTGTATGTCCAGCAAATTGTCTTGTTGGAGCAAACTCACCTAATTTATGACCTACCATCTCTTCTGAAACAGATATTGGTATAAATTTTTTTCCATTATGTATCTCAAACTTATGACCAACAAACTCAGGAATAATTGTTGAGTTTCTAGACCAAGTTTTGATCGGTCTTTTTGATCCATCTTTACTTTGTTTACTAGTTTTTTTAATTAAACTTGGATGCACAAATGGGCCTTTCCAAACAGATCTTGCCATTATTTTCTTTTAACCTTTCTAGATATTATAAATTGGTCAGTTTTTTTATTATTTCTTGTTTTTAATCCCTTTGTACCTTTGCCCCAAGGTGTAACTGGATTTCTTCCTCCAGAGGTTTTTCCCTCACCTCCACCATGTGGATGATCAACTGGATTCATTGCAACACCTCTTACAGATGGTCTCTTTCCTAACCATCTATTTCTCCCGGCTTTGCCAATTTTTTTATTTTTATTATCAACATTGGACAACTGTCCTATTGTTGCTTTGCATTTTGAAAATATTTTTCTAGTTTCACCTGAGGATAATTTGATTAAAGTATAATCTTGATCTTGTCCCATTATTGTTGCTGAAGAGCCTGCTGACCTAACTAATTTACCGCCGCCGCCTGGGGCAATTTCAATATTATGTACTATCGTACCAGCCGGTATATCGGACAACATCATTGCATTACCTGGATTAATGTCTAATTTGCTGCCTGATAAAACTTTATCTCCAACTTTGATATTTGCTGGTGCTAGAATATAGCTTATTGTTTTATCTTCGTATTCTACAAGCATAATATTTGCACTTCTATACGGGTCATATTCTAAACGTTTAACAGTAGCTGTCATATTTAATTTTTTTCTATAAAAATCAATTATTCTATATTTTTTTTTGTGACCAGCGCTTCTGTGCCTAGATGTAATCCTACCTTGATTGTTTCTGCCTGAGGATCTTGATTTTAGAGATACTAAAGTTTTCTCAGGTTTTCCTTTCCATATATTAGACCTATCAACTAAAATCGTTGTCCTCATTGATTTAGTATATGGCTTATAATTTTTTAAAGTCATTAAACTCCTGATGAAATATCTATTGTTTGACCTTCTTTTAGGGTAACAACCGCTTTTTTAAAACCTACTCCTTTAACTATTCTACCCCTCACAAATTTACATTTTCCTTTTGTATTTATTGTATTGATCTTCATTACATTGACTTTGTAAATTTTTTCTATGCTTTTTTTTATTAAATTCTTATTTGCTTTTGACGAGACCTTAAATGAAAGTTTATTTAAAGCTCCTTGATTAGTAGATTTCTCAGTGATTATTGGTGATAATATAATATCATAAGCTAAATTTATATTGGTCATTTAGTTAACCTTTCCTCAACCTTCTTTAAAGATTCCTTTGTAAATAAAATATTTTCATACTTTATTAAATCATAAACATTTGTTCCTACCTCAGCTAATTGCTTAATGTTAGGTAAATTTTTAAGTGAATTGATTAAGCCTTTAGATGTATCCTTATGGTAGATAAATAATATGTTTTTAGATTTTATATTTTTTAAAAGGTTTTTGAAATGAGTTGTTTTTAAATTTGGTATTTTGGGCTCATGGAATATTTTAATTTGTTTTTTATTTGCTTTAACTGACAACGCGTGTTTTAAACCAAGGCGCCTTACTTTCTTATTGAGTTTTTTAATTGAAGTTTTTCCTCTGTGCCTTGGTCCATGTGCAACACCTCCACCAACAAATATTGGTGCAGTAATATTACCATGCCTTGCACCACCACTACCTTTTTGCTGAACAATTTTTCGTCTAGAGCCTTTCACTTCCCCTCTGCTTTTTGTATGACCAGTTTTTTTAAACATTCGGTTTTTTTGCCAATCTAGCACTGATTGGATTATATCTTTTCTTGGCTTCAAAGAAAAAATTTCATCTGATACGCTCAGAGCGCCTACATTTTTGCCCTCTATATTTATTTCTTCAATTTTCATTTTATCTATTTTCTTATTTTGGTTTTCCTTGATTGTTTTTATCTGATGGATTTTGTTTAATTTGATTTTTTTGCTCTTTTTCTTTACTTTTATCTGGCCCACTTTTTGCTTCTTTTTTCTCTTTTTTTGAGGATTTCATATCCTCTATACTCGTAAGATATTTTTTAACTCTATCATTAACTGTCTCTTTGCTTTTTTTCTTAACAGCCTCTCTTATTTCGACGTAAGTATTTTTTGATCCAGGCACTGAACCTCGTAAATATAATAAATTGTTTGTTAAATCCGAATCCACTATCTCTAGACCTAAGGTTGTTCTTAATTTATCTCCCATATGCCCTGCCATTTTTTTTCCTTTAAAAACTTTACCAGGATCTTGATTTTGACCAGTAGATCCATGTGATCTATGAGATATTGATACTCCATGAGAAGCTCTTAAACCGCTAAAATTGTGTCTTTTCATTGATCCGGCAAAGCCCTTACCGATAGTTCTCGATCTAACATCCACAAACTTTTTATCTTTTAAAATACTTAAATTTATTTCTGAGCCTGGTTTAAAATCATTTTCATTTGATATTTTAAACTCTTTTAAAATTTTCTTTGGTTCTTGTGATTTTTTTGAAAAAAATCCTTTCATCTGCTTAGTTAATTTCGAGCTTTTTATAAAACCATAGCCCACTAAAATGCCTGCATATCCTCTTTTTTCCTTTTTTATTACTTCAATAACTTTTGCCTTTTCAATCTTAAGAATAGTTACTGGCACAGCCTCTCCATTTTCAAAAAATCTTTGCGACATTCCCATTTTTTTTCCAATCAGACCTATGCTCATTATATTTTAATCTCCACATCAACACCTGATGCCAAATCTAATTTCATTAATGCCTCAATTGTTTGTGGTGTTGGTTCTAAAATATCTATTAACCTTTTATGAGTTCTTGTTTCAAACTGCTCTCTACTTTTTTTGTCAATATGAGGTGATCTTAGTACGGTAAAAATTTCTTTTTTAGTAGGTAGTGGTATTGGCCCCTTAATTTGAGCACCTGTTCTTTTGGCGGTATTAACTATTTCAATTGTAGATTTATCAAGTATCTTGTGATCGTATGCTTGTAATCTAATTCTTATATGTTGTTTATCCATAATGTTACGCTAGTTTTTTAGTTACTTCATCTTGAACATTTTGAGGAACTTTTTCATAATGATCAAAGAACATTGTATATTGCGCCCTACCTTGCGACATAGATCTTAAATTATTAACGTATCCAAACATGTTTGCAAGTGGAACCATAGCGTTTATAACAGTTGCATTTCCTCTCTTATCTGTTGATCCAACCTGACCTCTTCTGCTGTTAAGATCCCCGATTACATCTCCCATATAGTCTTCAGGTGTAACAACCTCAACCCTCATAATTGGCTCTAATAACTTTAGACCAGCTTTTGCGCATGCTTCCTTAAAACAATACCTAGAAGCTATTTCAAAAGCTAAAACACTAGAGTCTACATCATGGTGCAAACCATCTAAAATTTTTACTTTGTAATCAATTAACGGGAAACCAGCCAGTATTCCAGTGTCTGAAACGCTCTCTATTCCTTTTTC
>PAFP01000008.1 GCA_002704185.1 Candidatus Pelagibacter sp. | reverse complement strand
TAAAAATAATTATAATTCAAAAATATATTATGAAGAAGATTTTTTTAAAAACGATGAAATTGCTTATAGTTTATTTGAAAATAACTTGTTTGAAGACAAAGAATTTTTTATAATAAAAAATGTAACTGATAAAATCCTGCAAATAATAGCTAAGGACGATTCAGAACTAAGTAAAAATATTATTTTATTTTCACCATATTTAAAAAAAAATTCTAAACTTAGACAGTTTATAGAAAATCATAAAAAATATGCATCGATTGTTTGTTATGAAGATGACGAAAGTCAAATGATAAATATATTAAAATCCAAACTAAATGAAAATCAAATTAAAATTGAAAACGAAATCCTGCAAAAAATAATTATAAATAAGAATATTAATAGGCAAGATATAAATGATGCCATTGATAAAATAATAATAGCAGATAGTTCAATCGAAAAAATGAATGAAGAAAATATTCTAAATTTCTTTAATGCTACAAATTCTTATAACAATTTTGAAGTCGCGAATATAATTCTTGCAGGAGAAAAAAATAAACTAAACAAAAGTATAAATGACAGTTACAATAATAATAACAAGTTTATCGAAATTATACCCGCTATAAGATATACTATAAATAAATTACTTAGTATTTTAAATTACAATATTAATGAGAAAGATATGAATAGACTTGTTAGTTCTTATAAACCACCTATTTTTTGGAAGGAAAAAAATATTATAACGACACAATTAAAAAAATGGAAAAAGAATGAGTTAGAAAAACTTTTAAATGATTTATTCAACGTGGAAATAATGTGTAAGGAGAACTATAATTTATCAAATATAATTTTTAATAAATTTTTAATAGATACTTGTGCAAAACACTAGTAGCTTTTTTTTATTACTTTTATCAACCTATCTAATTCTTCAAGATTCTTATACTTTATTGTGATTGACCCATGATTTTTTTTTGAATTTTTAATGCTAACTGACATTCCAGTCTTCATCGAAATGGATTTTTCTAAGTCTTTAATATTGCTATCTTTATTTTTATTATAACTTTGTTTAAAGCTACTTTTGGATGATTTAACTATGGTTTCAGTTTGTCTAACGTTTAAATTATTCTTTAATATTTTATTAGCTATTTGAATTGGATTTTTAGTATCAATTAAAGCTCTAGCATGTCCTGCGGATAGAGAACCGGAAATTACTAAATCTCTAATTTTTTGGGGTAATTTTTTAAGCCTTAAGGTATTACTAATATAGACCCTGCTTTTACCTATCATTTCAGATAATTTATCTTGTGTATAATCAAATCTTTCAATAAGCAGCTCTAAACCATTTGCTTCCTCAATTGGATTAAGATCTTCTCGTTGAATGTTTTCCAATAAAGCAAATTCAGCTGCTAGACCATCATTAGCATCTATAATTACGATTGGAACTTCGTGAATTTTTGCTAGTTGTGCTGCTCTCCATCTTCTTTCACCTGCTATTATTTCATATTTACCTCCACCACATTTTCTTACCGCTATTGGTTGTATGATCCCCCTAGATCTAATAGATGATGCTAGCTCATTTAATTTTATTTCATCAAATTTTTTTCGAGGTTGAAATTGATTGGGGCTTAGCAAATGTATAGGTGTTAAAGTCGGATTTAGCTTCTCAAAATTTTTTGGTTTTATAACGTTAGAGTCACCTAACAACGCTGATAACCCTTTTCCTAAACCTTTATTTTTCATATATTTATGCTGCAAAATTATTATTTTGTTTTTCTTGTTCTATTATTTCCATTGCTAACTTTTCATATGCTTTCGTTCCACTACAATTTTTATCATATAAAATAACAGGTATTCCATGAGAAGGAGCTTCTGATATTCTAATATTTCTAGGTATTACAGTTTTGTAGACTTCATTTTCAAAAAATTTTCTGGCTTCTTGTTCTACTTCGGAACAAAGCTTATTACGCTTATCGAACATAGTTAATATTATACCTTGCATAGTTAAACTGGTATTCAGTTTTTGCTTAACGCGATCTATTGTTTTAACTAATTGTGAAAGACCTTCTAATGCAAAAAATTCTGTTTGAAGAGGAACTAAAACTGAATTTGATCCTACTAAAGCCATTATAGTTAATAAACTTAATGATGGAGGACAATCAATTAATATATAATTATAATGATTCTTTTTAACTATTGGTGTTATTACATCAATAAGAGAAAAAGCTCTTTTTCCGTCTTCAGCAACTTCAGTTTCAAAGCCAGATAAATCCACGTTAGATGGAATTACATCTAAATTTTTAATGGAGGTATTATGTACGTAATCATGTACATTTTGATCTTTTGTGATCATTAAATCATAAATAGTTTTTTTTCTATCATCTATACCTATACCTAAACCTGTAGAAGCATTTCCTTGAGGATCTAAATCAACTAGTAAAATTTTTTCATTGGCATGCGCAAGAGAACAGCCAAGATTTATAGCAGTTGTGGTCTTACCAACTCCTCCTTTTTGATTTATGATTGATATTATTTTAGTCATAATTTTTTTACACTATTTATTACAAATATTTTCGACAAATTGTTCGTGATACTTTTTTTAAACTCACATTTTATTTCCCAATATTTCTGTGCGTCTAAAATTTCACTCTCATATTTTTCACCTTTGTGCAGAATCAACTTTTTGAATTTAATATTAGTATTATCTAAAATATTTAATAAAACTAATAATGGCTTAAATGCTCTAGCTACAATTACATTATAATTTTTGTTACGAAGCATATTAACGTCAGCATTATGTATTTTAATATCAAGTTCAAGTAATCTTATTGTTTCTTTCAAAAATTTGCACTTTTTTGCGCTTTTTTCTAACAGATTCATGTTAAATTTCTTATTTTTATCCACTTTTATTATATCTAGTATAATGCCAGGAAAACCTGCGCCTGTTCCAATATCGAGTATTTCTTGACTATCATCATCTAGATAATCAATTATTTGAGCAGAATCCTCGAAATGCCTTATATAAGTTAGTCTCTCAGTGCTCTTAGCAATTANAGACATTTTTTTATTTTTAAAAATCAGATGGTTATAAAATGAATCCAATTTTTCTGATGTTTCACGTGAAACAAAATTATCAAGGTATTTTGATCGAATCATTTAAGCTGTATGCTTAAATTTATATCTTTTTAAATACATCAATAAAAGCGTAATAGCGGCTGGGGTTATGCCTTCTATTCTTTGAGCCTGTCCCAATGTAGCAGGTTTGATAACTTTAAGTTTAGATTTAACTTCATTTGAAAGACCGCTAATATTATCGTAAATTAAATTACTTGGAATTTTGATGCTTTCGTCATTTTTGAAAGATTTAATGTCAGCTTCCTGCTTTTTAAAGTAACCGGAATAATGAAGTTCAGTCTCAATTGCTTCTACTGCGGACCTAGAATAGCGACCAAGTGAGTATAAAGCGGTGAGAGATTTTAAATTTACATTTTTATATTTTAGAATATCTAATCCACTACGTCTCACACCATCTCTAGAAATTTTAATTCCATATTTAGCTAATTGGTTTGGTGAAAAACTTTTTGATAGTAGTTTCTCTTTTATTTTACTAATTTCATCAAGCTTATATTTAAATTTTTTAAGTCTATACTCACTTAATATTTCAATTTGTTTCGCAAGTGATGATAGTCTTAAGTCAGCATTATCTGCTCTTAGCGACAAACGATATTCAGCTCTGGATGTAAACATTCTATACGGCTCACAAACGCCTTTTGTAATCAAATCATCAATTAACACTCCAATATAAGCTTGGGATCGATCTAGAGTAAAACATCCTTTGCCATTAGAACTTAATCCAGCATTTATTCCTGCGATTAGACCTTGAGCTGCGGCCTCTTCATAACCAGTTGTCCCATTGATTTGTCCAGCTAAATATAAGGAATTTATTTTTTTTAATTCTAAAGTATTCTTCAATTCTCTAGGATCAACATAATCATATTCAATTGCGTATCCCGGTCTAAGCATTTTAACGTTTTTTAAACCATTAATGTTATGAAGTATTTCTNTTTGAACATCCTCTGGTAATGACGTTGAAATACCATTTGGATAAATAGTAAAATCATTGAGACCTTCTGGTTCTAGAAAGATTTGATGTCTAGTTTTGTCCTTAAACTTAACAATTTTATCCTCAATAGAAGGACAGTATCTAGGTCCAACACTTTGAATGTTACCTGAATACATTGCAGATTTTTTAAGATTTTTAATAATTATTTTATGAACCTGATCATTAGTATAAGTAATAAAACATGATACCTGTTTGACATTAGTTTTTAAAGTATCAGTACTAAAAAAATATGGACTATCATCAGCTTTTTGCTCTTCAAGATTTGTAAAATCGACAGTTCTAGAATCGAGCCTAGGTGGTGTTCCTGTTTTAAGTCTAGAAATATTTAACTGAAATTTTTTAAGTTGATCACTCAGACCTGTTGTGGGTTCTTCACCATGTCTACCGCCTGGCTTCATGTCTTTTCCAATATGAATAACTCCATTTAGGAAAGTGCCTGTAGTCAAGACAATCTTCTTAGCTCTAATTTCGTTTCCTGACTTTAAAATTACCCCTTCAACTTTATTTTTATTAAAGATAAATTGTGCAACAGGATCATACATTAAGGTTAAATTATTCTGCTCTTTAAGTATTTTGAGCATATAATGCTTGTAAAGCTTTCTATCAGATTGAGTTCTTGGACCTCTAACTGCAGGACCCCTACTCCGATTTAACAGTCTAAACTGTATTCCTGAAGCATCAGCAACCTTAGGCATAACTCCATCAAAAGCATCAATCTCCCTCACAAGATGTCCTTTACCAAGTCCACCTATGGCAGGATTNCAAGACATTTCTCCAATAGAATTTTCATTAGTTGTGACTAAAACTGTTTCTGCTTTCAAACGTGCAGATGCAGCTGCAGCTTCACAACCAGCGTGTCCTCCACCAATTACTACAACATCAAAATTTAACATAAGTGGAATGTAATACTCTTTATGAATAAAGCAAGATAGTCTAAAATCGAAATCTATTTTCCAATGCAAAAGTCCTTAAATATTTTGCCTAAGATTTCCTCAACACCTATAAATCCAACGATATGACCTAAATTATTTGAAGCTAACTGTAAATCCGCAGCAGCTATTTCTGGGTTTTTTTTTACGTCGTTATTAAGATAATCATTTAAACATTTAGAGCATTTCTTTAATAAAGCACGATGTCTAGCACGAGATATCAAAGTAGTTGATTGAACTGTATCTATACCTGATACTATTTTTTTTAGTTTTTTTTGTAACTTATCTATTCCATCATTATTTTTAATTGATATCTCTATAATTGCTTTTGTTTTTATAAATTTAAGTAATTTAATGAATTTTTTAGCATTGTAGTTTCTCTTGTCTTTCTTATTAATTATAACAAGAGTTTTGTTGCCAATTAATGATTTAATATCATTGGGAATTTGGCTTTGTGTACCATCTAATATCACAATGTCTAGGTTAGACTCTTTACTAGCTGACAGTGCTAAAGCTACACCTGTTTTTTCAATTTTATTTTTTGTTCTTCTTATTCCTGCAGTGTCCGTCAATATTACNGGATAATTATTAATTTGGTATTTAACTTCAATAATATCCCTTGTAGTTCCTTTAATACTAGAAACTATTGCAGCCTGACGTTTAACTAGCATATTTAAGAAACTAGATTTGCCAGAATTTGGCGGCCCTATAATTGCTATTTTATAACCATCTCTTATTATTTCACCTGTGCTATCATCTAACATGATATCTATCTCATTTAATATATTTTTAATTTTTAGGTTAAGATTTTTTAATATGTCATATGGTAAATCTTCTTCATTAAAATCTATTGAGGCTTCTATTTTACTTAATACCTCCAATATAACTTCTCTCCAAATAACAAATTTAGGTGAACTATTTTTTAACCTCAAGGCCTGGACTCTTTGCGCTTCAGTTTCTGCATGCAATAAATCAGCAATAGACTCTGCTTCGAATAAATTTATTTTATTATTTTTTAATGCAGTTTTGGTAAATTCACCTGGTTCAGCTAATCTACAATCACTTCTTTGATCTAAATCACTCATTAACTTTTGAACAACNGCTTTACTTCCATGTGTATGCATTTCTACAACATGATCACCTGTATAACTGTTTCCTTCTGGATACCAAATTATAATTCCTTCATCTATTACATTACCATTTAAATCATAAAATTTTTTTAATAAGGCTGTTCTTGGTTTAGCTATAATAGTTCTTGAAATTTGATTTGCTATTTGTAAAGCGTTTGTGCCTGACAAGCGAATAACTGCTATTCCAGATATTCCTGGAGGTGTTGATAATGCATAAAAATTCATGATAGATATATAACAAATATGAAATTAAAAGGAACATCTCTACAATTAAAAGTTTGGAATTATTTAAAGAAAATTCCAGAAGGTCAAACTAGAACTTATAAACAAGTTGCAATTGATATAAAAAAAGAGAATGCAGTAAGAGCTGTCGCAAATGCTATAAGTAAAAATCCATATCCAATTAGAATTCCATGTCACAGAGTAATACGTTCTGATGGAGGTTTAGGTGGCTACTCAGGTCCTGGCGGGATTAAAATGAAAAAAAGATTACTTAAAAAAGAATTAAAAATTTAATCCTTTATCTGCAAATTTTATAATTTCACGCTTTAATTCTGGATAGGTATCAAGCTCATTAAAAACTTTTTTACGTCCCACCGAAATTTTTTTATATTTCAATTTAAAAGTTTTTCTAATCAAATCAATTGATGCCGCAAATATTAAGTTATTTACTTTTGTTTTTTTTTCAAAATCCTTAAGTATACTTTTATCACTTAAATTATACCCATATTTAATTTTCTCTTTGTATATTTTATGTAAAGTATGTACATCTCTTACTGTCATATTCCAACCTTGACCGGCAATGGGATGTATTCTATGTGCTATATCACCTAAATATATTTCATTTTCAAAAAATGAAGAGGTTAAAAAATCAAACTTTAATGGAAAATTTTCTACTTTTGAAATCACTTTAATATTTTTTAAAAAAGGAAAGTTTTTATTTAAATATTTTTCAAGTAGTATTTTATTATTTAAAGTTTCAATTAATATTGAGCTTTCAGATATAGAAAATACGACAGAGGTAATATTACTATCTAAAGGTAAAAATGCAATTGGCCCTGCTTCAATAAAAAGTTGACGAGCACAAAAATTAAGTAACTTGGTATGTTTTATTATAAATGTAAAAGCCTTTTCATTATAATTCCAGCTTATTTTTTTAGCAGGTGAATTAATTGTGTTTATTACTAGAGATGATTGTTTGGGTCTCGATTTTATAATTTTAAATTTGTTATTTATATTTTCGTCTAATATTTTCTCTAGATCATTTTTTAAAATTACAAAAGATAATGGTTGTTTTGATTTTTTATTAAAGAAAATAACATCTTCCTTTATTCTATAATTTTGTTCATAAAGTTTTATGGAATAAATAGGATTTGCTTTTTTTTTTATATCTATGCCATAACTTAAGAGAATTTTCTGACTATGGTTACTAATAGATATTGAAGCGTTGCTATGTATTTTTTTTTTATTGTTTGAGATCAAAATCGGCATAATTTTTAGCTGGTTAAATGCAATTGCTACTAATTTAGCAGTAATACCGTCTCCAATAATTGCGATTTCGTCAAAAAAGTCGTTTTTCATTTTTTATCAATTGTACAAAAAATGTTAAAAAGTAATAGTTAATGATTCGTTAAATTGAAAAAATGCTTGAAAAAATAGTTAGTTTTTTAAAACTGCGACTGATTGAAACTGTAGGGTTATTTATAATTCTTACAGGTTTAATTTTTATCTTTTCTCTGATGAATTATTCAGCTGATAACTCTATATCAATGTTTAATGACCAGAAAATTGAAACAATTTTCTCTAATTACCTTTACTCAATCTCAGATTTTTTTTTACAGGCGTTTGGATTAGTATCTTTTTTAATATTTTGTAATTTATTTTGCTGGGGTTCAATTTTAATTTTTAAAAAACAGATTAAAAACTTAAGTTTTAAACTCTTATACATAACTTTTTATTTAACATTAGGATCGCTTTCATTAAAAATTTATGGTGATAAAAGTTTTTGGCTACCTGACAATGGTAATGGAGGATTTTTAGGAAATTATTTGATTAGTATAATACCCTTAGAATTATATGAATTTAAACTTTATATAGCATATGTCAGTTCTATTTTATTAATTGTATTTTTTTTTCTAAGCTTAGGAGTAAAAACTTCTGAATGGAAAAATATTTTTGTTTCAATATTATTAAAATTTAAAAATATTATTTTTTTTATTTTCAAAAGAAAAAATGTTGACACTGTAGATAATGATATAAATATTTCTGAAGAAATGCCAGCAATTAATAAAAGTTTTAAGCCTAAAGTTTCAGAAACACAGGCAAGTTTAAATTTTAATGAGAATTATAATCAAAATACTGATTTAACAAGTTATGAATATAAATTACCACTAAGGTCTTTCCTAAATGATCCTTCTTTAGAAGAAGAGGGGAAGGATCTTTCAGATAATTATGGGAAGCAATCCAAATTTTTAGAAGAAACTCTGCTTGATTTTGGGATTATGGGTAAAATAAAAAGAGTAAGCCCTGGTCCAGTTGTTACCTTATACGAATTAGAACCAGCTGCGGGTATCAAAACATCTAAAATAATAAATTTATCTGATGATATTGCTAGAAGTACTAGTTCCGTATCAACGAGGATAGCCACAGTAACAGGTAAAAATACAATTGGAATTGAAATTCCAAATAAAATTATAGAACCAGTAAATTTTAAAGAGATTATTAATAGTAAAGAATTTTTAAATAAAGATATAAGAATACCTATTACTCTTGGCAAGAGTATATCTGGTTTTCCTATAATTGGAGACTTAGCCTCAATGCCCCATTTATTAATTGCAGGTACGACTGGATCAGGAAAATCTGTTTGTATTAATACTTTAATATTATCCATATTATACAAACATAAGCCAGAGGACTGTAAACTTATTTTAATCGATCCAAAAATGTTAGAATTATCTGTTTATCAAGGAATACCTCACTTACTTTCACCAGTGATTACAGAGCCTAAAAAAGCTAAATCTGCTTTGAAGTGGACAGTAAATGAAATGGAAAATAGATACAGAGAAATGGCAGAAGAAGGTGTTCGAAATATTTCAAGTTATAACGATAAAGCACAAAAAGAAGGTAAAAAAATAATGCCATACATAGTTGTGGTAGTTGATGAAATGGCAGATCTAATGCTCTCATCAGGTAAAGAGATTGAAAGTTATATTCAAAGGCTAGCTCAGATGGCTAGAGCTGCAGGCGTACATATTATAATGGCTACACAAAGACCTAGTGTTGATGTTATTACGGGAACCATAAAAGCAAATTTCCCAACAAGAATTTCTTTTCAGGTAACTTCAAAAATTGATAGCAGAACAATTTTAGGAGAACAAGGCGCAGAGCTTTTACTAGGGAAAGGGGATATGTTATTCATGTCTTCTGCAAGTAGGACAATTAGAATTCATGGTCCGTATGTTTCAGACAGAGAAATAGAAAAAATATCTACTTTTTTAAGAACACAAGGTTCGCCTGATTACATCGATGACATAACTAAAATGCAAACAGAAGATGATCAAGAAAAAGAAAGTAATTTAGCTGAAAAAGATGAATTATTTCAAGAAGCAGTACAACTTATAAAGACAGAAGGCAAAGCATCAACTAGCTTTTTACAAAGAAAATTACAAATTGGTTATAACAGAGCAGCGAGGATTATAGATCAAATGGAGGAAGAAAAAATTATCAGCCCAGCTAATCACACGGGTAAAAGAGAAATATTTAGATAATCAAAGATGAAAAAAATTTTATTAGCTTTATTTTTATTATTATATTCATGTGGAAGTGAAATCACAGTACTTAGTAGTGGCGCAGGTGTAGTAGCAGGGGGAAGTGTTGCAGTTAAAGCCTATAAAGGAGCGGATTTAGTTACAATTTTAAAAACAAAAAAAAGTATAGGACAACATCTAAAAGAAAATATTAAAAAGCATGCTTTGAGAAAAAGAGATGTTGATGAATTGTACTTACCATAGGCATATGACAAAATTATCAACTTTTAATAAAAGTAAATATTTATTTTTATTATTGTATTTTTTTTTATTACTAAATTAAATGCTAATGACAATATTTTAATGCAAATTAAAAATAACATTCTGGATACGCAAAATTTAAGATTTGATTTTACTCAGAAAACCTCAGAACTAATTGAGAGAGGAACATGTGTTATAATCTTTCCAGAGAAAATGAAATGTATTTACGAGGGTAAAGAAGGTAAAGAACTGTATGTAACAAATAAGGAAATTTTTATTATAAAACACAGATATCAAAGAAAATATAATTATAGAACTGCAAATACTGCATTTGAAATAATATTAAATAAAGATATTTTATACAATAAAATTAACCAGGTGAAAAATATAGTGATTAAAGAAAATATTATAATAGCAGATATTACGGATATTAATAATTCATTATCAATTTTTTTTGATAAGAAAACAAAAAATCTAAAAGGTTGGAAAATGTTATCATTAGATCAAAAAGAAATATTATTTAAAATAAATAATATTGAAAGAAATATTGTTATTGATCAAAAATTTTCAATCCCTGAATATGATTAAGATATTTTAATTTTCTCTTTTTTAAAAACATTCATNCCTCTCGCAATATAATTTTTTAGTGCATTTGGATGATCTAAAGTACACGTGTGAACCCAAACTCTTTTTGGTTTATGGTTCCATGCATTTTTTAAAGCGTGTGTTAACAAATATCCGCCTAATTTTTTTCCAAAGTACTGTTTAAAAATACCAAAATATGTAAGTTCGACCTCCGCTTTATCTATATGATTTAAGTATTCGTAATACCCAGCGGGTTCTTCACCAACATAAGCAGTAAAAAATTTCAGCTTACTACTACTTAGATACATTTGCCATTGATCTAAGGTCCAACCTAAACGATCTTTCCAATGGAAATCCTCACCTATTTTCTGATACAAAAACTTACAAAAGGCTGGGTCATCCTTTCCAAATTCTTCAACTTTTAAATTAAAAATCCCGCACTCCACCGGAACAAGATCTTTTATTGAGTTCATTTCAAGGAAATATCTCTGTACAGATTGAGACATTAAGCTTTTCTGAGACCTCTTAATCCTAAATTTTCTCCACCTAATATGTGTAAATGGAAATGAGGTACTTCTTGTATCCCATCAGGTCCTGTATTAGCTATAGCTCTAAAACCTTTACCACCACTATTTTGTGAGACACCTGTTAACATTAAAACTTCTCTCACAGCATTAGAAAAACTAATTATTTCTTTCTCAGAAGCATTAGTATAAAAATCATCAATATCTGTATAAGCTCCTTTTGGGATAACCAGAACATGAATCTTAGCCTGAGGACTTATATCTTTGAAAGCTAAGCTATATTCATTCTCGAAGACTTTAGTACAAGGGATATCTCCTCTAAGTATCTTTGCAAAAATGTTATTTTTATCGTAATTCATTTTTGTCTTTTTTTTAGCTCCTCCATTACTTCTTCAATCTTAATACCATTTGACTCTAATAAAACCATTAAATGATAAATTACATCAGCAGCTTCGTGTATTTTGTTTGTATCCTTCTCGACTGCTTCAATTAATTCACTAATCTCTTCCTTAACTTTGCTAATACATAATTTTTTATCCTCAAATAGTTTTTTAGTGTATGAAGCTAAATCAGGTTTCTCACCTCTTTCGCGAATTGTTTTAATTAATTCTTCTAATGTTTTAAGCATGCTATATTCTTACAGAAACATTTTTAGACTTCAAATATTCTTTTACCTCTTTAATTGAAAAGGTACCAAAATGAAAGATAGACGCCGCTAACACAGCGCTTGCCCCGCCCTTCACAATACCGTCTTTTAAATGCTCTAAATTACCAACACCTCCTGATGCGATAACAGGAATGTTTATAGCTTTTGAAATTTGGCATGTAAGATCAATATCATATCCGGACTGAGTTCCATCTTTATCCATTGATGTTAAAAGAATTTCCCCTGCGCCATTTTTTTCTGAGAGTCTTGCATATTCAACAGCATCAATATTTGTGTTTTCTCTTCCTCCGTGAGTAAAAACACTCCATTTATGCTCTAAAGTTTTTTTTGCATCGATTGCTACAACAATACATTGAGAACCAAACTTTTTTGATGCTTCTTTAATCAAGTTAGGGTTTTGGACAGCGGCTGTATTGATTGACACCTTATCTGCTCCACAATTAAGAAGCTTATTTATATCTTCGATACTTCTAACCCCACCACCAACTGTCAAAGGGACAAAACAATTCTTAGATGTTTCTTTTACAACATCGTAAATTATATCTCTGTTTTCATTGGATGCAGTTATGTCTAAAAAACAAATTTCATCAGCTCCACTATCACTGTAAATTTTAGCCTGCTCAACTGGATCTCCAGCATCTTTAAGCTCAACAAAATTTATACCTTTAACGACTCTGCCGTTTTTTACATCAAGACAAGGTATGATTCTGTTTTTAAGCATTTAGTTCCTTTGCTAATTCCTCAAGCCTGATATCACCGTCATATATGGCCTTGCCTACAATTATGCCTTCAATTTTTTTATTATTAAAATCTTTTGCTTTTTTAATATCTTCAATAGAAGAAACACCACCTGAAATTACAATAGGAGAATTAGAAACTTCTGTAATCTTTAAAATTTCATCAAAATTAGGATTAGTTTTCATTCCATCCTTATTTATGTCCGTGCAAATTATACGACTAATACCTAAATCATTTACTTCTTTAATATAATCTAAAGTTTTAATATTTAAATTTTCAGTCCATCCAGAAACTGATAATTTGCCATTTTTTGCATCTAATCCAAGAGCAATTTGGTTTTTAAATTCACCACAAGCCTCTTTTAAGAACTTTTTGTTTTTAATTGCAGCGCTACCTAATATTACTTTTTCAATTCCTGCATCTATATATTTTTCGATACTATCAATTGTTCTAATACCACCACCTACTTCTATATTGAAATCAAAGTTATTCGCTATATCCTTAATAAGATCTATATTGACTGTTTTACCAGTAAGTGCACCATCCAGATCAACAATATGTAAATTCTTAAAACCATGATCGTAATATTTCTTAGCTTGTTCAATTGGTGATGAACTGTATACAGTTTTATCATCAAAATTACCTTTAATAAGTCTCACACATTGTTTACCTTTTATGTCTATCGCAGGAAATATTTTCACTTAAATTTATTTTTCATATTATAAATTTATAAAATTTTTAATAATTTGTAATCCTAATTTATCACTTTTTTCAGGGTGAAATTGTGTACCAAATAAATTTTCTTTCTCAATTGAACAAACAACTTTAGTCGAATAATCGACCGTTGCTGATATTACCGATTTATCTTCAGGTATAAACTCATAACTATGTACGAAATACATATGAGATTTATTTTCTATTCCATTAAAAATTTTGCTATTTTTCATAAACTCTATCTCATTCCAGCCAATATGTGGAAGTTTATATTTCCCATTTTTATTATCAATTTTAGAAACTTTACCTGGTATCCAACCAAGTCCTTTTGTTTCAGCTTCCTCATAACCAACGTCTGCAAACATTTGTAATCCTACACAAATACCTAAGAGAGGTTTTTTATTAACTAACGCAAAATCTTTTAAGGCATCGACAAGACCACTAATATTATTTAAAGCATCAACACAACTTTTAAATGACCCTTGGCCTGGCAAAACTATTTTATCGCTAGATTTAATTTGATTTAGATCTTCTGTGACGTTAATATTAATATTGTCTTGTGCCACAGCTTCAAATGAATTTATGACAGAACTGATATTGCCAGACTTATAATCGACAATAGTTACGTTCATTTAAATTTACAAAGCGCCTTTTGTTGATGGTATTTTGTCTTTCATTCTACTATCTATTTCAACAGCCGACTTTAAAGATTTTGCTAATCCTTTGAAGCAAGATTCAATAATGTGGTGACTATTATCACCATATATATTTTCGACGTGTAAAGTAATTCCAGCTGCTTGTGAAAAAGCTTGAAACCATTCTTTAAAAAGTTCTGTATCCATCTCTCCAAGTTTTTCAACTTTAAGATTAACTTTCCAGATTAA
>PAFP01000007.1 GCA_002704185.1 Candidatus Pelagibacter sp. | reverse complement strand
AAAATGTAACTACTTTTGGAGTTATGGCATCAGTCGTAACTAGTGCAAAAGTTTCAGATGAAATGGTATACAATGTAGTAAGAGCAGTTTTTGAAAATTTAGACGATTTCAAAAAACAACATCCTGCTTTTGCAAATCTTGATCCAAAAAAAATGATTAAAGATGGTTTATCTGCGCCGTTACATCCTGGAGCAATAAAATACTATAAAGAAAAAGGCTTAATGTAAGTCATTCATAAAAAAAGGCCCAGTATCCTGGGCCTTTTTTTTATTTAAAATTATGAGTGATAAAACGGACGAAAAAAAATTTCTTGAAAATTACGATGAAGATGGCGGTTCCAAGAGGATTCTTGTTGGCTGGAACCTGAAATTTGTAGCTTTAGTAGCGATATCATGGACATTATTTCAATTATGGTATGCAAGTCCATTTCCATTTATTTTTAATTTTGGACAATTTATTGATGTTCCAGCTCGAGCTATTCATTTATGCTTTGGCTTAACATTATGTTTTTTAATATATCCATCTAAAAAGAAATTAAGAAATTCTATTATAACTTTCAGTGATTTCGTTTTCATAATTTTATCCATCATTGTAACTATGTATTTAGTTATAGATTATGAGGGTCTGGTCAACAGACAAGGTATTTTAGCAGAATTAGAAATTTTTAATCTCAATATACCGTACGAATTAATTATAGGTGCAACTGGTATTCTTTTATTATTAGAAGCTACGAGAAGAGCGATTGGATTACCTTTAGTTATAATAGCTATTATTTTTTTATTATTCTCTTTGTTTGGTAAGCAAATGCCAGAGTTGATTGCTCATGCTGGGTTGTCTTTAAAAAGATTAGTTGGATATCACTGGCTTGGTGGGGAAGCTATTTTTGGAATACCAATCAGTGTGTCCGTTAGTTTTATTTTTTTATTTGTTTTGTTTGGAGCCATATTAGACACAGCTGGGGGTGGAAAATATTTTTTGAATTTAGCATTTGCATTAGTAGGAAAAATGCGTGGCGGGCCTGCTAAAGCTGCTATTTTAGCATCAGGATTAACAGGGATGATTTCTGGATCTTCAGTTGCTAATACCGTCACAACTGGAACATTCACAATCCCTATAATGAAAAAGACAGGTTTACCAGCTGTTAAGGCTGGAGCCGTAGAAGTGGCAGCATCAGTAAACGGTCAAATTATGCCGCCTATAATGGGTGCTGCAGCTTTTGTTATGGCTGAACTTTTGGGTATTTCATATTTCACAGTTGTGACACATGCTTTTTTACCGGCAGTAATATCTTATATTGCTTTGTTTTACATATCCCATCTTGAGTCTTTAAAGCTAAATATTAAAGGATTGCCAGAAAATGAAATTCCAAATCTTAAAAGAACTTTTTTTGGAGGGATACACTTCTTAATTCCAATTATAATATTAATTTACTTATTATTATTTCAAAGATGGACTGCAGCATCATCCATTTTTTATTCAATAATTTCACTAATGTTAATTATTATTATAAAGCAAATTTTTAATAGAAATAAAAATAATGTAAATTTAATAAATTCCATAAAATTAGGTATTAACCAAATATTAGCTGGATTTGAAAAAGGTGCCGTTAACATGATTAGTTTAGCGGTTGCTATAGCTACTGCAGGAATAATAGTAGGCGCTGTTTCCTCAACGGGACTGAGTAATAATTTAATAATTATTGTTGAAGCGATTTCTGGCGGTAATATTATTTATCTTCTAGGTTTAACTGCAGTACTTTGTATAATTTTAGGAATGGGTCTCCCAACAACAGCAAATTATTTAGTAGTTGCTGCTTTAATGGCAAATGTGGTGGTAGAAGTTGGTAATGCATCAGGATATATTTTTCCTCTAATAGCAATACATCTATTTGTATTTTACTACGGACTAATGGCTGATGTTACACCTCCAGTTGGATTAGCATCTTATGCTGCTTCTGCTATATCTAGAGCTGATCCAATTAAAACTGGTGTTCAAGCTTTCTGGTATAGTTTAAGAACTNGAATTTTACCAATTGTATTTATATTTAATAATGAGCTGCTTTTAATAGGTATCGAAAGTTGGATACATGCATTTATTGTAATGATAACTTCTTTATCAGCAATTTTAATTTTTACTTCAGCTAGTCAAGGTTGGTTCATTAAGAAACTTAAATGGTACGAAATTATAATATTTTTAATAATTTCCATGAGTTTATTTAGGCCAGATTACATTATGAATAAATTTTATCCTAAATACAATTTTCAAAATTTATCTACAGAAAATTTGAATAAATTGAATATTGACTCTGAAAAAAATTTACAGATTAAAATTACGAGGGAGACAGCTTACGGTCCAAGGTATAAGCTTTTTCAATTTGAAAAAAATAGTATCAAGGATAGCTACACCTTAAGTGAGCTGGGTATTGAAACTACAACTCAAAAGAATTTAACTGTTATTGACAAAATTAAATGGAATAGTCCGGCCAAAAAAGCGGGTCTCGAAAGTGAAGATATAATAAATGAAATTAAAATAGAAAATTTAGAACGACCGAAAAAAGAAATAGTTTATCCAATATCACTTGGAATTTTTATAATTTTATCATTTCTTCACTACCGTAGAAAAGATAACTAAAATATTGGAAAAATAGTTTCTACTAATTTACAAGATTTACATAATTTGTAGCCAAATAATAAATAATTACTATCTACTTCATCATCGGTTTTACCACATTTTTCACAAACAAAGTATTTTTGATTATATTTAAATTTTTTTCTTTTATTTTTAAACATAGAATATTTAAGTAAAAACGGATATTACAATATAAAATTAAATTTTAAAGAAATGAATTGGATTATTGCAAGCGTAGTAGCGGCTTTTTTTCAAAATTTAAGATTCTCTCTACAAAAGAACTTAAATAAAAAAATATCTATAATTGCATCAACATATGTAAGATTTGTATTTGCTCTTCCTTTTTCTGCTTTATTATTTTTTTATTTTTTTAGTGATACAGAATTAATAAAGTCTTTTTTGACTAATAACGAATTTATAATTTTTGTAATACTTGCATCAGCAACACAAATCATATTTACATTCATACTATTATATTTATTTCAATTTTCTAATTTTGTGATAGGCACATCTCTAAGCAAAACTGAAGTTATACAAATAGTTCTCTTAGAATTTTTAATTTTAGGTGACAAACTTAATTTTATCACTACTTTTGGCATATTAATTTCTACTCTTGGAGTAATTGTTTTTAGTGTAAAAGATATAAAGCTTTTTTTTGAGGGTATAACATCTAAAACAACCCTAGTAGGCATCTTAAGTGGTTTTTTTCTTGGGCTAAGTGTAGTCTTATTCAGAGGCGCTGCTTTAAGTTTAGATAATATTAATTCTAATTTCGATAAGGCATTAATTACATTATTTTTTGGACTTTGTATTCAGTCATTTATCTTAACAGTTTATTTATTATTTTTAGAAAGAGATCAATTTTCAAAAATTCTAGAAAATAAAGTACAGTGCTTATCAGCTGGAGCATTCGGTTTTCTTGCTACATTATCTTGGTTTTACGCATTTACTTTAATTCAATCTTCGATGGTAAGAGCTATAGGGCAAATAGAGTTGTTATTTAGTTATTTTTCTTCAAAATATTTTTTTAAGGAAAAAACTAAATCAATAGAATTATTAGGAATTTTTATATTTGTTAGCGGTGTAATTATAATTCTTTTAAATCGTTAATTTGGTGTGCTTTAATTTAACTAACAGGGGACAGAAATGAGCAAATTAAAGCACACATATTTACACCTATTAATATTCGTTCAATAAAACTAGTGAAAAAAAATTACTAACAATTAATTTTACTANCTTAAATCGCAGTTTTTAGCGAATTTTTAATATATTCTTCTCTGAGCTTGCCAGTAAACTCTCCTGGTTTTCCTGTGCTTATCTTTTTACCATTAATATTTACTACTGGAGTAACAAATGTGGTAGCGCTGGTGATGAATGCCTCATCAGCTGAAATTGCATCAGTTAACGTGAAACCTTTGTAGCTTATGTTATATCCAAGAATCTTCGCGCAATTAATGACAGATTGTCTAGTAATGCCATTTAGAATTAAATCATCTGCCTGACGTGTTAGAATTTTCCCTGATTTTATTATCCATGCATTGTTTGATGTTCCTTCTGAAATATAACCATCTCGTAACATCCAAGCGTCATCAAATCCTTTTTCATATGCTTCAGCTTTTGCAAAAGAAGGATAAAGTAATTGTGTGGTTTTAATATCGCATCTTTTCCATCTTTTGTCCTCCAATGTCATTATACTTATGCCGTTTTTAGATTCTTTATTTTCAATTAAATTTTTTTCCTGAGAAAATGCAACCACAGTTAAATCTGTTTCTTTAGGTGGAAAATTAAAACTTCTATCTGCAACTCCCCTGCTAACATGCAAGTAAATTATACCCTCTTTTAAGTTATTTTTTAAAATTAGATCTTTATGAAATTTTTTTATTAATTCATGATCTAACATTTTTGAAAATTTTAATTCTGACATTGATCGATCTAACCTTTTCATGTGATTATCAAAATCAATCATTTTTCCATTTAGTACTGTTGTGACTTCATATACAGAGTCACTGAATAAAAAAGATCTATCAAATATTGAGATTTTTGCATCAGTTTCGGAACAGAATTCTCCATTCAAATAAATTATTCTATTCATTTATTACCTTTTTATCATAATCTTTATTTGATAAGAAATTATTTAATTCATTTATAGTTAAAACTTTTCGAAAATTAAAATTTTTATTAAGATTTGGATAATCTAATCTAAAGTGCGTACCTCTGCTTTCTGCTCTTAATTTGGCTGCGTAAGTAATTAATCTTGATACTAATAACATATCTTTAAGTTTAGCAGATAAATTCTTTGCTTCTCTTTCTATTTTGTCAAATTCAATAAAAGCTCTATTTAAGTTATTATCCGATCTTTCTACTCCTACAAATTTATTCATAACCGATCTTAATTGCCAAATATATTTTTTAGCTCTTATTTTGCTTATCGTTTTTTCTTTTGGTAAGTAATTCTTAATATTTATAGACTTCACAGAGTTAATTTTTATTTTTGAAGAATTAATTTTTTTTGCTATTCGCATTGCATAAACAAAGGCTTCAAGTAAAGAATTGCTTGCAAGCCTGTTAGCACCATGTGCACCAGTCGAGCTTGTTTCACCACATGCCCATAATCCAGATATTGATGTCATGCCGTCTAAATTTACTTTTGTACCTCCCATATGATAGTGTGCTGCAGGTATTATCGGTATTAATTCTTTTTCCATATTTATATTCGCATTTCTTAAATACTTACTAGCTGTTGGAAATAATTTTTCGAAATTATTTAATTTAAACTTTCTACAATCTAAGAAAGTTGAATTTCCATTAATTTTGAGTCGATGTATTGCGCGCGAAACAATATCTCTCGGGGCTAACTCGGCTAGATGATGAATATTTTTCATAAATCGATTATTATTTTCGTCTACTAGAGTTGCACCCTCTCCTCTTATAGCCTCTGTTAAGAGAGGATTTGGATCTAATCCAATATCTAGTGCAGTTGGATGAAATTGAACAAATTCTAAGTCAACTAATTCTGCACNTGCTGTTGCTGCTAATGATATTCCTTCCCCATAAACATCTCTCGGATTTGTAGTATAAGCATAAATACTTCCAATCCCACCTGTTGCTAAGATTACATTTGGTGACTGAAAGAACACAATATTATCAACAATATTATTTTGATGAATATGACCAATGACTCCGGAGCATTCGTTACTTTCATCTTTAGTTATATGATCAATTGAAACATTCTCGACAAATGTGACATGACCTAATTTTTTTGCATGTAGTATTAATTTCTCAACAATAAATTTTCCAGATTGATCACCATTGACTTTAAGAACTCTTCTTTTAGAGTGAGCTGCTTCTTTTGATAAAGACAATTCTCCACCCTCTCTATCAAATTTTACACCAATATTTTCTAAAAATTTAACAACATCATAAGCTTTTTCTGTAATCTCTCTTACCGCAACCTTATTGCTTAAACCTGAACTGACTTTAATAGTATCGTCAAAGTGTATTGAGGAGGAGTCTTGCTTATTTACGGCTGCAGCAATGCCTCCCTGAGCCCAAGCACTGGACGACATTTCGCCAAGTTTACGTTTGGTTACTAAGGTTACTTTTCTAGGATATAGAGATATTGCGACAGTAAGTCCTGATATTCCTGATCCAACAATCACAACATCTGATTTATATATACTCTCCATAAATTAATTACTAAATACGATTTAAAATGAAATTATTATTAGCATTTTTAATACTTTTGAGTCTAACAAAAATAGCGCATACTGCTGGTAGCGATAGTGATAATAGCGTTGTAAAACCTAAAAATTACTCAAAAATAAAAAAATTAATCAAAAAAGAAAATTATAGCATTGCAATTCAACAGCTTGAGGAAGTTTTACAAAACACAAAATTTAAGGATGATCCTGATGTTATAAATTTATATGCTTTTAGCTTGAGAAAAGACGGACAATTAGAAAAGTCAGAGAAGCAATATAAAATTGCATTAGGTATTGATCCAAAGCACCGAGGAGCGCTTGAGTATCTTGGTGAATTATATGTTAATACCAATAGGTTAGATCAAGCAAACCAGTTGCTAAAAAAATTAGAGAATTGTAGATGTAAAGAGTACTCTAGACTAGAGAGCTATATTTCTGGAAAAAAATTTAAAAGATTATATTAAATTCTTACCAAGGCAATTCCAATCCATCCCAATTAAAAAATTTTCCAGTTTCAGTTGGCTTTAAATTTTTAATTATTTTCATAAGATTAATTGCAGATTCTTTCGGACTTTGAATTTTTAAATTACTTTTTTGAAAAGGCCTTGACAGATCTGAATCAACAGTCCCAGGATGAAGCGCAACAAATATTGCATTTTTATTCTTAATTTTCATTTCAATAGATGCTGTTTTGATTAATTGATTTAAAGCAGCCTTAGAAGCTCTATAAGAATACCAACCTCCATAACCATTATCTGATATTGAACCAACTTTTGCAGATAAAGTTGCAAAAACTGATCTTTGCTCAGTATCTAATAACGGAGAAAAATATTTAATTAATAATGAAGGTCCAATAGTATTTATTAGAAAATTTTTTTTTGCAAAATCTAAGTCGATATTTTTAAAAGTCTTTTCCGGCATTTTATTATTATTTTTATCGTGCAAAATACCAGTAGCGTCAAACAAAATAGAAATTGGTTTTTTTTTATTTTTTATGAAATCTACTGTTTGTTGAATAGAATTCTCGTCATTAAAATCTATGAAGGGATTTGTTTTTCTACCTATTTTAATTATATCACTAAATCCTAAATTTTTTATTTCATTAGAAATTGCCGAACCAATAGAGCCAGTTCCTCCAACTATAATTGCTAAATTTTCTGTATTCATAATTTTTTAACAAGCCACAAAAAATTTGTGGCTTGTTTTTTTAAGTTACGCGCTCAATGCTTGATCGATATCTGCAATAATATCATCTGGATGTTCTATTCCAATAGATAGTCTTACATAACCCGGGGTTACTCCAGCTGCTAGCTGATCTTTCTCGGATAACTGAGAGTGTGTTGTACTTGCTGGATGTATCGCTAAAGATCTTGCATCACCAATATTTGCTACATGATAAAGCATTTTCAAGTTATCAATAAACTTTTTTCCAGCTTCAAGACCCCCTTTTAATTCAAAACCTAAAAGAGCCCCATTGCCGCCTTTAAAATATTTCCTAGCTCTTTCCCCAACTTCACCTTTATGTAATGTTGAGTAAATAACTTTCTGTACCTTANCGTGTTTAGATAAGAACTCTTTAACTTTTTCAGCATTAGAACAATGTTGCTTCATTCTTAAAGTAACAGTCTCAAGGCCCTGAATAATTTGAAAAGCATTAAATGGACTAATTGCTGATCCAAGGTCTCTCAATAAAACTACTCGAGCTCTAATTATATATGGAATATTTGCTCCAGTAAGCTGAGGAACAGCATCGCCCCATACGGCACCATGATATGATGGATCTGGTTCCCAAATGTTTGGATGTCTTTTTTTATCTTTTGCCCAATCAAATTTTCCAGAGTCAACAATTATGCCCCCAATGCTAGTGCCATGTCCACCAATAAACTTTGTTAATGAGTGCATGACTATTGAAGCGCCATGCTCTATTGGTTTGCAGATCACTGGGCACGAAGTATTATCCATTATTAATGGTATTCCCTTGTTTTTTCCAATTTCAGCAACTTCGCTAATCGGAAAAACTCTAAGAGAAGGATTGGGTAAAGTTTCTGCATAGTATGCTTTTGTTTTTGTGTCACTTAATTTATCAAAATTTTTTGGATCTATTGGATCAGCATAACGCACTTCGATACCCATTTGTTTCAATGTATTATTAAACAAGTTTACTGTTCCACCGTAAAGATCAGTTGAAGCAACTATGTTGTCTCCAGCATTACAAAGATTTTGTACTGTAAAAGCTGATGCTGCTTGACCTGAGCTCACACATAGACCGGCTACTCCACCTTCTAATGCAGCAACTCTTTCTTCTAAGACATTAGTAGTTGGATTCATAATTCTGGTATAAATATTCCCAAACTCCTTTAAACCAAATAAATTTCCTGCATGTTCAGCAGAGTTAAATTGAAATGAGGTAGTTTGGTGTATTGGTACTGCAACAGAAGTTTGACTTTCATCCCTTCTAAAAGTACCACCATGAAGACCTATGGTCTCTGGATTTTGGCTGTTTGTTGTCATTTTTTACTCCTTAGTTAATTATCATTTTTCTGTCCGAAATGAATTAGCTAAGCTTTTGGGAAGTTTCGCTTTAGCTGTTACTTTGTCCGCAAGCTGTATCAAATCGACAATTCAAATATATATGATGAATTACTGTTCAACAAGCCTTTTAATTTCATTTCTAAAATTATTATTTATAGTGAAAAAGTGTCCTTTTTCCTCATGAATTGANGTTCCGCTTGAATGATACTTCAGAAGATGCTTATAAAATTTATTTATTTCAACCTCTAAATAGATACCATCATCAGAGAGAATTTTAACTTTCTTGATGTTTTTTTTAGTCATATTCTATTTTAAAATAGATAAGCGCCTTACAAAACATTTAAAATTAAATTTTTTTTTTAATTTCTTTAACTATATCAAGTGCCACATTGTTTTCAGCTAAAGACTCTTTTTTAGTTAAAACAAATGTTCCTACTAAATCTTTATTAAAATATTTTTCTACTTTTTCTAACATTTTAATATCTTGTACTGATAATTTATTTACTAAAGATTTTCTTCTAAGTTTAACAGCCCTCTTATAATAAATATGGTTCATTATCATTTGATAAATTCTAAAAGGGTATGGAAAACCCATATATCTAAATATTATTATAATCGTAAAAATATAAGACAAATTTACACCAAATTTATCAATCAAAGCTGCTAATCTAAAAGGTAGATATTTATATAAAAAGGGCAATGAGCCAAATGGCATCTCGATTATTTCTTTTGCTCGTTTATTAACTTCAAGATTTTTTATATATTTCATAGACGGGAATGTGGAGGCATCCGAAATTATATTTGGTTCCTTAAATTCCTCTTTCAATATTAAGGCTATTGCTACCACAACTGATGGATCTAAATTTTTTTTAGCCACTAAATCAACTGGTAATGACACAACTTGTATATCTTTTTTTGGAATGTTATTTCTTAAATCGAAACCACCTGCCTGAACTTCTTCTGGATATAAATAGTCAAATTTTCTTGAAATTGCTTTTGAATTCTTTAGTGAAAAAATTTTTAAATTAAGATTAGTACCTAATTTAAAAACAAATTGATTATTTGCGGGTAATAAAAAAAAACCAACGTCTAGTTTCCCTTTTTCCATCATATCAAAATGAATTGAATGTGTTTGGTCCACAAATATAGTGTTCTTATCATTTACTCCATAAATATTTAATATTGTTTCTGCTAACAATCTAGTTCCTGAATTTTCTGGTCCGATACCAATTTTTAATCCTTTNAAATCTGCTAAAGAGTTTAGTTTTAAATCTTTTCGATAAAAAATAAATAATGGCTCTAAAATTAAAGAACCAAGAGCTTCAACATTTTTGAACTGCACATTTTTTAAATCTTGAGCTACAAATCCAATATGTATATTTTTTTTAATATCATTAATATCCTCTACTATTTTAATTGTATCTTCACGATTTATAACCTCAGCATTAATATTATACTCTTTTAATCTTTTTTTTAAGACATTTGCTGAAGTATCAAAAAAACCACCCTTTGGACCCGCCTCAATGTAAATTGTCTTGTCTTGAAAAAGACTAAAAATTAAAAAAAATGTTATTAATATTAAAATTAAATATCCAGCGTAAGTCAGAATATTTTTATTTTCAGAAACTGAATGTAATTTTTTTTTATTATCTTGTTTTGTCATTTTTTTAACCAATTAATATATTGTTGCTATTATCGTCGAACAATTAAAAGAATATTTTACTCATACTTGTTTTCAAAATAAAAATTAAATTTTTTACCTAGTAATGTATCAATTCTATAAAAATTTGGAATCATAAAAGGCCTTCTAGGGTTTATCCTGTCATTAACCCAATTTTTAGACCAACCGTACGTGCTATCCACACATAATATTGCAAAATTATTGATCTTAAATTTATCTTGAATCTGAAAACAACCGTTTAAAAATATATCAACATAAGATTGAACTATTGGATGTTGATTATCGGGTATTATAATTTTTTTTGGGTTTGCAGCATATATCCAAAAGTTTTTATTTTTTAAATTTATTTTTTTTTTAAAAAATAGTAATTTTTCATTATTTAGTTTTATTCTACAATACGACTTTTCTCTTTTATCTAGTTTTATAATACCTTTAATAGATAACGGATAATATACAGCATTAAGTTGAGCGTTCTTTTTCTTTGAAACTGTTAAAAAAGTAATTTTATACCTATTGCTCCTGTGGCCCCACTCACGTTTAAAATCTTTAACTATTATCGGTTTAACGTTCTTAGCACTTTTATTAGTTCGCATTCTTGATTCTTTTTCCATTAAACTACCATAACCAATTATATAATTTTTTGATCCAGGAACTGGAATCTGATTACATTCATTAGCAGATAAATGTCCGCAAAATATAAAAAATGAAATAATTATGTATATTTTTTTCATTTTAACTCTTTTAATTTAACGAAGTTATGTTTTGCATTAATTATTATATAGCAATTAAAAATTTTTTGGTAATTCTTTAGTAAATTTTTGGTTACTCTTTCGTAATACGATATAAACTCTTTGATTCTGATAGACGACATTCTATATTTTTTAGGTATCTGCATCTCTTGCTTTTTTCTCCAATAAAATACTTTATTAAAACTAGGCACCTTTAAAAAAATTGAAAAATCAGCTTTTTTAAAAATTTTCAAATAATAAATTTGACTAAAAATATTAATATTTTTTCTCCAAATACCACTTTTATCGAGACGCTTCTCAAGAACATTAATAGGTTTATTTAAACTTTTATTTATCTCGCCTCTATACCCATTACACCAACCTTCTAATAATAAGAAATCACATGGAAATTTTAATAAATTTTTTCTTTTTTTTTCTATATCGTCTTTTGCCTTNGAAAAAAGAGGNATACTNAGGTTTGCCTTTTTTCCNGATTTAAATAATTTAATAACCTTTTCTATATTTTTTATATTGTGAGTACCTGGAACTCCTCTTGTTTTAAACAATTGACTACTTTTATCACTTAAAATTTTCCTATCCTTTTTTGATAAATAAAAGTCATCAATAGATAGACTTAATACTTTATGACTTTTAGATAACTTATCTTTGAGATTTTTAGTTAATGTGGTTTTTCCAGATCCTTGTGCACCTGACAAAACTATAAATACTTTTTGTTTCTTTTTTTTTATATGCAATAATCTGACGCATATTTTGCTTACGATATTGTTGTATTGTTTATTAAACATAATAAATAATTAAAAGCATTTTAAGATAACCTAAGTAAATGAAAGTTCCAATTATAAATCATCCTGATTATGTTGCTCAAATAGGTGATGATCATAGATTTCCGATTAAGAAATTCGGAGAACTGATTAAGCTTCTTAAAAAAGATGGTATCGCAAATGAAAAAAACATATTTGAACCAAAAGAGGTATCTTTAAATACCCTTCACAGAGCACACAGTCAGTATTATGTTGAAAAAATTCTAAAATTAAAATTGTCCAAAGATGAAATAAGAAAGTTAGGATTTCCATTGGTTCCTAGTGTAAGAAGAAGATCACTTGTTGCAACCGGTGGTACAGTACTTGCATCTAAATTAGCATTAGAATATTCTCTAGCGTGCAATACAGCGGGTGGATCGCATCATGCATTTGCAGGACAAGGGAATGGTTATTGTGTCTTCAATGACGTAGCTGTTGCAGCTTTATATTTAAAAAATAAATTTAATCTAAAAAATATTCTCATTTTTGACTTAGATGTCCATCAAGGAGATGGAACAGCTAAAATTTTGGAAAAATATGACGATATTTATACAGTCAGCATACATTCAAAAAAAAATTATCCTTTGAAAAAACAAAAAAGCAATCTTGATATCGAAATTGAGAACAATATTGAGGATAATGAATATTTGGAAATTATAAAAAATGCTCTCATGACTATTAATAGGAAGAAATTTGACTTCGTTTTTTACGTTGCTGGAGTTGACATTCATATTGATGATCGTATTGGCAAAATGAATATTTCAACCGAAGGAGTAAAAAAAAGAGAGGATTTAGTAATTAATAATTTTGTAAAAAACAAAATTCCTCTTTGCGGAGTTTTGGGAGGTGGATATAACAAA
This sequence comes from Candidatus Pelagibacter sp., assembly GCA_002704185.1. GTDB lineage: Bacteria > Pseudomonadota > Alphaproteobacteria > Pelagibacterales > Pelagibacteraceae. The sequence continues at coordinate 17,613 of PAFP01000007.1, read as the reverse complement.
TCATTCGATAAACTAGTTTTACTTCATTCTTTTCTTCACAGAACTTGTGATATGTTAATTAAATGAGAAATAGATTATTTTAAGTAATTCTTAAGATCTTCATATGTTCCAATTAATTTATCATCCAGAATAATTTGAGGAACAGTTTTTGCTCCTGGGACAGCTTCTAAAAACTGTTCCATTGTCCATTCCTTACCAATCATCCTTTCTTCAAACTCTATATTTTTTGATTTTAGCAATGTTTTCGCTGCTTCACAAAAACCACAAGGAACTTTAGACCAAACAATATTTTTCATAACTTTTATATTACCTTAAAAATTGATTTAAAAATATTTATATATTGATTAATTAAAATTTTATGAGATTATTAATTATGGGGTCAGAACTTCAAAAAACTGCAAAAAAATTAGCGAACGCCTTTAAACATGGAAAATTAATTAAGCCAATTAATAGAAAATTTTGTGATAGCTCAAAACAAGCTAACATTTTGAGAAGCCTATGTGAGGAACAAATTAAATCTGAAATTATTGGGTTTAAAGCTGGAGGAACAGGCAAAGCAATGTTGAAAAAGTGGGGTGAGAAAGAACCGTTTTATGCATCTATCTATAAAAGAAATTTTAGAAAATCCAACTCAACNATCAAAATTAATAAATATAATTTAGGTATTGAGCTTGAAGTATTTTTTTATTTAAACAAAAATATACTATTATCTAAAAAAAAAATTTCAGAAAAAAATATTACAAAATATTTAATATCGATGGGACCTTGTATTGAAGTAGTTGGATACAGACAAAAGAAAAAAGGTTTAAAAACTTTAGGTGATTTAATAAGCGATTTTGGGGCTAATATAAGCTTTATAAATGGTTCAAAAAAAAAATATAAAAAAATCAATTTTAAAAATCTAAAAACAGAATTAACTCATGTTAAATCAGGTAAGACAATTATAGGAAATACTAAATCTGTTTATGATAGTCCAATAAAGTCACTTATATGGCTGTTAAATAAAGTTAGGAAAAATAAGCAATTAAACAAAAATTTTTATGTTTTTACTGGCTCTACTGTAGGTGTTGTACCAATTAAGAAAAAAGGTTTGTTTGAAGGCAATATTGAAAAGATTGGTAAAGTTAAAGCAAAAATAATATGATTATAAGGATTTTTGAAGTTTCCTTTCATTATCAAACATTGTCGCTAATCTTTCAATAATAAAGTCAGAAGCATCGAAAATATCTTTTGGCGAAAATCTTTTTACATTACCTAAGTCTGTTTTGTCTTCTATGGATATAGGATTAGATAATCTATCAATAGGTGTTTCTCCATTAATGAATAAAAGTATTAAATAATCCTTATCTGTTGGAGCATCTGCATTTTTAATAAAACATTCTCCATTTTCTGCAATATTATCTACAAATCTAAGAGGAGACCTTTTTCTAGCTAAATACCTTTTGTTAATTTGAAATACAATTGATTTCATATTTCTTGAATATCTATCTAGTCTTTCTTCAACTTTCTTTTTGATCTCATTTTCTGCTTTTTGTTGATCAAGTATTTCCCTTGCTTCTTCTCTAGATTTTTTTCGTACTTCCAGTTCTTCGAGCTGTTGATCACGTAATTTTTGTTTATAAGTTTTATATTTATCTCTGATAATTTTGAATCTGTCGCCTATTTTCCATAAATGATCTTTTTGTTGAAATATCTTGGATCTTTCTTCTTTTTTTATTTCACGCAAAAGTATTTCTCTTCTGTTTAAAACCTCTTTTTGTTTTTTTTCTAGAAATTTACTTTCTTTGAGTCGAAGTTTTTCAATTTTTTTTAATCTGATCNGGACTAACTTGATATTAATTTTTTCAAAAAAAATCTTAGTTTTTATGATTAGTTTGTTAAAGACATAATCTAAATTAGATTTTAAATATTCAGTAATTTTTATTTTTTTTNTCTTTTTTTTTATTAAAAATCGCTTACTTTTCTTTTTGGATGATTTTTTAAGTTGTTTAGATTTAATTTTTTTTTTCTTTATTTTTTTTTTCTTTTTTTTGACCATAAATTAATTATAATAAAAACGTGAATATTCTTATCATACAAAATAGACCAGGAATAGGCGATCAATGCTTGTATTTAAAATATTTTCACGAGATATCGCAAAATTTAAATACTAAAATCACTTTGTTAACTAGAAAAAGAAGTTCAGCAAAAGTTTTCTTAAAAGATGATAATCATTTGAAAGAAATTAAGTATTTTGAAGAACTAAATAATAGTAAAATACAACTCTACAAATGGATTTCGGAAAATAATTTTCATAAAACCTTTATTTTTCATTATGGATTAAAATTTCCATTTATCGCTAAAATAGCAGGTTCAAAAGAAGTAAGGTTTTACGGTATAATTAAGAAAAAAACTAATATAGTAACGGATGGTTACAACTTTACGCTTAACTGTCTGAATAAATCCCAATTAGATAATCAGTTTAAATTTGTCGACGAAATCCCGAAGACGAAAAATAATGACCTGATAATTGGTATCGGTGGTAGTGGTTATCAAAAAAAATGGAGTGTCGTGAAATACATTAATCTTATTAATTCACTTTATAAATTATCGAAATTTCGTCTTATTTTAGCCGGAGGTATTAGAGAGAGAGTAGACGCAGAAGAAATAAGGAGAGGTGTCATAGTTAAAGATATTATATCTTTATGCGACTTAGACTTATCAAACTGTTTAAAATATATAAAAAAAAGCAAATTATACATAGGAAATGATACAGGTTTTATGCATTTATCTGCTGGTTACGGATTGAAAAGTTTTGGCATATTCGGTGATACACCCGATTCATATGCTTCTTATACAAAAAAAATATTTCCAATAATACCAGAAGGATATAAATTTGTTACACACAATAGTAAAGCTATGGACAAAATTCACGAGAATTATGTTATGAGAATAGTGAAGAGTGAATTCGTAAACCTTTTTAAATAAAAATTTTCATAAGATTAAAATAATTAAAATAATCGGAATTAAAATAATTAAACCAATTATTTTGTTTTTTATAAAAAAATAATCTATTATACCAATAATAAGTTTAGTAATTTTCATTGATGAATTTTCAATAGTATATCTCTGGCACGATTAATCTTGCTTGCCTCCTCAGTGCTACCCTGCATATCAGGATGTGTTTTTTTAATCAGTCTTCTATGTGCTTCAATTATATCTTTTTTTGTACAATTACGAGATAATCCTAAAATAGAATATGCAGTATTAACTTCTTTATAAGAATTTCTGAAATTCTGATTTGGTCTAGTTCTAGTATAAAATAAAATTGTTGATAAGAGCCTGTACAAGTAAATAATATTAAAAACATTTAATAATCGCTTCTTTATAGCTCCTGAAAGGATGGCAAAAAATGGTAGTGACAATAAATATTTACCAGCTACAAATAAACCCACAATTATTGCTATTGCGGTTATAATTGTACTTAGTCTAAAAAAAGTTGAAAAGGTCTCACTTTTGGCATTAGCCATAAGCCATAGAAATCCGTATATTAAAGCGAAAAATAAAAAACCAAAAATAATAAAATTCATAAGAAATGAAGATACCTAAACTTGAAAAAAAAAGAAATGTAACAAATTTGCATGGATATGAACTCGTCGATGATTACTCATGGGTACATCAAAAAAATATTTTAGAGGTTTTAACTGATAAAAATAAGCTTTTACCCGAAGTGAAGAATTATCTTGAAAACGAAAATAAATATACAGCTTTCAAATTAAAAGATACTGCAAAAACACAAGATATATTATTTAAGGAAATTAAAGGTAGGATAAAACTTGATGATGAAAGCTTAAAATTCAAAGATAAAGATTATACTTATTGGTCAAAATATGAGAAAGGAAATAATTACGCTAACTATCTAAGGCAAAAACACTCGAATAAGAAAATAGAGATTTATTGGAATGGTGATGAGGAGGCGAAAGGAAAACCTTTTTTTAATTTAGGTGACTTAGAAGTTTCAGATGATGATAAACTGTTAGCATTTTCTATTGATGATAAAGGTAGCGAACTTTATAAAATAAAAATAAGAAATTTGAGTGATAATAAAGATCTCAAAGATGAAATTTACCATACATCAGGATCGATTACCTGGTCATACGACTCTAAATATATTTTTTATTCTAAAAGGGATAATAACCATAGGCCTAGACAAATATTTAGACATAAAATTGGAACAAACGAAAAAGAAGATCTGCTGATATATGAAGAAAAAGATAAATCTTTTTCATGTTCAATTAATAGTTCATCTGACGAAAAATATTATTTTATTTCCACGTCAGATCATACAACATCTGAAGTGCTATTTTTTTCAAAAGATGAAAAAATTCCAAATCCAAAAATAATTCGAGAAAGACAAAGAGATATTTTATACTCCGTCAATTCTTGGAATGATGAATTAATTATTAGAACTAATCTAAATGCTTTAGATTTTAAAATATGTAAGTCTCAACATTCAGATCCAGGAAGTTGGATTGATTACATACCAGCAAAAAAACAAACAATAATTGGGGGTTGTACTTTCCTTGATAAATGGATGATAAGGTCTGAAATAAAAGATGCCTTAGCTAGAATTTTTGTAAGAAATTTAAAAACAGAAAAAGAAGATGAATTATTAATTACCGATGAGGTTGTGATTAGTCCAAGTATCTCTTTATCTCAGAAAGATAAAAATACAGATAATATATACATAGGTTATGAATCTCCTAAAACTCCCTCAAGAACATATCTATATAATATATCAACTCAAGAAAAAAAACTCGTCAAGGAAAAAACAATACCTTCAGGCCACAACCCGGATGAGTATATTGTGGAAAGAATAAATGCTAAATCTAGAGATAATAAAGATATACCATTAACTATAACTTATCATAAGAAAACCCGTTTAAATGGTGAGGCTAAATTATTATTATACGGTTATGGTAGTTATGGATCTTCAATGTACCCTGCCTTTTCATCAACAAACCTAAGTCTAATTAATAGAGGTATCATTTGGGTTGCAGCGCATATTAGAGGAGGTTCAGAAAGAGGTATGTCATGGTGGTTAGATGGTAAAATGATGAATAAAAAGAACACTTTCAATGATTATATAGACTCAGCAGAATTTTTGATAAAAAAAAAATATACTGGTGAAGGTAATATTATTGGTTATGGTGGCTCTGCCGGTGGTTTACTAATGGGCGCAGTAGTAAATGAAAAGCCAAACTTGTTTTTAGGTATGATACTAGCTGTACCATTTGTAGATTCACTAACAACTAATCTCGATCATTCCTTACCTCTAACCGCTGGAGAATTTTTTGAATTTGGAAACGCAAAGGAAAATAAAAAACATTTTGAATATATACTTTCTTATACTCCGTATCATAATATAAAAAAACAAGACTATCCAAATATGTTAATTACTACATCTTTAAACGATAGTAGAGTGTTATTCGATGAACCACTCAAGTTTACTGCTAAGCTAAGAGATTTTAAAACCGATCAGAATCTTCTCCTACTAAAAACTGAAATGGAAGCAGGACATGGTGGAAAATCAGGAAGGGACGCAAGTATTAAAGAAATAGCATTCGATTACTCTTTCATTTTAAAAATTTGTAATTTGTTGAACACTTGAAAAAAATAAAATAATAACTAAATAAATTATTGAAGATTGCCTTATGGGATCTTCTAAATTACTTGCTTATGTAAAGGAGGAAAATATGAATAAGAATGCTTTATCTATATTTAATCAATTACGGCCGGTTTCGGTTGGATTTGATAACATGTTTGATCATTTTGAAAAAATGTTTGAGGATGATTATTTTGACACTCCAACTGTAAATTATCCACCATACAATATCGTTAAAACAGGTGAAAACAAATACGATGTTGAAGTAGCTTTAGCTGGATATAATAAAAAAGATATCAATATCGAATATGCTGATAATCTTTTAACTATTAAATCACTAAATAATAAATCTTTAAAAAAAGATACAGATAATGGTGTATTACACAAAGGTATATCAAAAAGATTTTTTAGCAAAACCTTCACAATTGCTGACGATACTGAAGTGAAAAGTGCGGTATTAAAAGATGGACTTTTAAAAGTATCTCTGGAAAGAATAATTCCAGAAGTGAAAAAACCGAAAATAATCGAAATACAGTAAAATATAATTAAAATAGAGGCGGTTCACCGCCTCTATTTATTTAATTTTTATTTGAATTTTATTCCAAAAAATTTTTTCTAATTTGAAATTATTTAATCTATTTATTTCCTGTATTCCTGTAGGTGAAGTGATGTTTATTTCCGTTAAATAATTACCGATAATGTCAATACCTGCGAAGAAAATATCATTTTTCTTCAGAAATTTAGATACTGCACTTATAATTTTTTTATCTCTAAAAACTAAACCAGTTTTTTTTGCGATACCACCTGCATGAAAATTTGCTTTAATTGAATTCTTTTTTGGAATTCTTGCTACACTTCCTTCATAATTACTATTAATAAAAATAATTCTCCTGTCACCAAACTTTATATCTTTTATAAATTTTTGACATATCAGTGGGTATTTGTATTTCTTTAAGGTAGTATTTATTATTCTTTTGCTTTCACAAATATTATTAGAGATTTTTTGAATACCTTCTCCACCATTTCCATAAAGAGGTTTAATTATTGAAATTTTATTTTTTCTATGAAATTTTAATATATTTTGAATATCTGAAGATACAAGCGTGTTAATAATATATTTTTTAAATTCAAACATTGAAAGTTTTTCTGGATGATTTCTTATTGAGCTCGGATTATTAACAATTAAAACTTTTTTATTTAATTTTTCTAAAAAATAAGTTGAGGTTATATAATTCAAATCAAATGGTGGGTCTTGCCTAATTAGAATAACATTAAAGTTTTCAAGATCTATACTTTGTTTATTACTTTTTTTAAATAAATATTTCGTTCCCTTTTTTTCAATTTTAAAAAAATAACCAAAAGCTTTAACTTTATTATTTTCAAGAAACAAATCTTTAGGTTGATAGTGAAATAATTTAAAGCCTCTGTAATACGCTTCTACCATAAGCATTAAAGTGCTATCAGTCTTTTGACTAATTTTGTTCAAAGGGTCCATTTGGAATGCTACTTTAAAAGGCTTCATTTTTTATTAAATTATTTAAATTATTGTTATATTGTTTTTTAAATCTTAAAACCAATTTCTCGGATGGAGTTTGGGATTTAGTGATAATATTTTCAATTTCACTTAAGAAACAACTTTCGTCTTCGTTATTAGAATTAAGTATATTTCTTGTTTCCAATCCTTTTCTAGATAACCTCAAAAAATATTCAGCATGTGTTCTGATACTTTTTTTATCTAATTCTGTTTTAAATCCTCTCAAAGCAACCTCATGATAAGCTTTATTAACTTCATTAAAATTCCAATACTTTACATACTCTAATGCTTCATCTAAAACAGAGGTGTCATATAATAATCCAGTCCAAAATGCAGGTATAGAACATATTCCAGACCATGAACAAGAATCCGCAGATCGAATTTCTAAATATTGTTTTAGTCTAACTTCAGTAAATATTGTTGATAGATGATTTTTCCAGTCATCCAAAGTTGCTTCATATTTTACTAATTTTTTTTCGTTATTATATAAAAATTTTTTAAAACTTAATCCTTTACAATCTATTATTTCCTTTTCTCTTTGTATAAAATACATTGGTACATCTAAAGCAAAATCACAATATTTCTCAAAAGAATTTTCTTCAAAAAAGAAAGGGACTAAGCCAGATCTATTTTTATCAGTATCTTGCCATATGTAAGATCTGTTAGACAAAAATTTATTTAATTTATTATCTCTAAATGGAGAGTTTGAAAATAACGTAGCTGCTATAGGGACTAAACAACTTGCTACTTTACACTTTTTTTTAAAATCTTCCTCTGAAGAATAATCTACATTAATTTGAGTAGCCGCGGTTCTATGCATCATATCTAAACCTAATGATCCTACATTGGGCATATAATCTCTCATAATTTGATATCTTTTTTTTTCTAATTTTGGAACTTCTTCAATTTTAGCATTTGGTATAAAGCCAATGCCAATTATTCCAACACCGATCGAAGTACAAATATTTTTGAGCTCTTTTAAATAAGAATTTACTTCGATACAGGTCTGATGAATATTAGACTGCGTATCTCCAGACAACTCTATTTGATAACCTGGTTCAAAGGTAATATTTAAATTATCCTTATTAAAACCAATAGTAACTCCTTGTTCTTCTACAACATTCCAATTATTAGATTTTAATTTTTCAAAAATACTTTGTAAATTTGGTTCTGGTCCATTGATATTTACAGGTTTGCATGTTTTTAAATTAAAGAGAAACTTTTCATGCTCTGTTCCAATCATCATATTTTCGGGCCTTTTACAGCCAGAATTAAGAAAATTAATTAAATCAGTTTTGTCAATTTTCATCTTTTTCAACTTATACCAGAATTTTATTTTAAGTTTTAAATTTAATCCACATCTAAAATTGTTTTAAGTTTAAAATATAAGAATCAATAACTATAAAGTCTCTAAATAAGGAGATTTATGTTCGAAAAATATTTTAAATTTAAACAAAACAAAACCAATCTAAAAACAGAAGTTACAGCGGGTATTACTACCTTTTTGACTATGGCTTATATAATGTTTTTAAATCCCATTATACTGAGTGATGGTGGATTTGATTTTGGAGGTGTTTATACTGCCACCATTTTAGCCTCAGCAATTGCTTTCTTTATAATGGCCGCATATGGAAAAACTTGGCCAGTTGGTTTAGCTCCTGGGATGGGTTTAAATGCTTTTATTGCTTACGGTGTTTGTAAAGGGATGGGTTATACTCCAGATCAAGCATTAGGTGCAGTACTTGTAGCGGGTATTGCCTTTTTATTAATTTCTCTAACACCTTTAAGAGCATGGATAATTAATTCGATTCCAAAGAGTTTAAAGTTGGGTATTGGTGCAGGTATAGGATTATTTTTAGCTATTATTGGTTTGCAAATTATGGGTGTGTCAGCAGACCACCCCGTAACATTAGTTACGCTTGGCAATTTAAAAGATCCGATTGTTTTATTGGCGTGCTTAGCATTTGTGACGATGATCGTTTTAGAAAAACTTAAAATCAAAGGTAATATTATAATAGGTATATTGGCATTTAGTATAATAGCTTGGGTTTTAGGATTAGCTAAATTTAATGGAATAGCTGGGTCTATACCTCCGATGACACATCTTTTAACTTTTGATTTAGGTGCAGCTTTATCAGCAGGCATGGTTACTGTAGTGTTTACACTTTTTTTTGTAGACTTTTTTGATACAGCTGGAACATTAACCTCTGTGGCTAACGTAGCTGGAAAAGTAGACTCTAAAGGTAAGGTAAAAGATATCGAGAAAGCAATGTTATCTGACAGTGTTGGAACAGTTGCAGGCTCAATGTTAGGAACTACAACAGTTACGAGTTATATAGAGTCAGGCTCAGGTATTAAAGCAGGCGGAAGAACAGGTATGACTTCGTTAGTAATAGGAGTTTTATTTCTTTCATGTCTATTTTTTGCTCCACTTGCTACATCACTGCCTAAACAAATTGATGGTGCAGCTTTAGTATATGTTGCAGTATTATTTGTTAGAAACATTGTAGATATTGAGTGGAATGATATTGCTGAATCAGCGCCAGCAGTCTTAGCTATGATTACGATGCCTTTAACATACAGCATCAGTCATGGTATTGCGTTAGCATTCATTTCTTACGCAGCAATCAAAATTTTAACTGGAAAATCTGCAGGAGTAAATCCTGCGATATGGTTAGTTGCTGTTTTAAGTGTATTAAGCTTCGCAGTTTAAAAATTTGATTAAAGGCACTACAAGTTTTATGTGGTGCCTTTTTTTATGTCTTCAATTCTGATTTCTTCATATCTTTCAAATGGTTGGACGATCCAAGGATTAGTATTAAGCTTTTTGGCACAAAAATCAGGCTCAAAAGTAGAATGTTTTTTTTTCCATAAAACTGCAGTTTTTATTTCATTAATATTATCTTTAATTGGATCATATTTTTTAAGCCAATTGATGCTTTCAGTTAATGTTACCCCTGTATCAGATAAATCATCACATAAAAGAATATTACCACCTAAGTTTTTTGCAGTTGAACTCAATTCCCTTGAAAATATTATATCTCCTTGATTATCCTCAATGCTTTTTCCAGTGTATGACTCAACAGCTAAATATGCACATTTAATTTTGAATATTCTACTTAAAACATCTATTATAGGAGCCCCACCTCTCATAATACCAATTAACAAATCAACTTTAAAACCACTATTATGAATTTTGACTGCTAGTTCTTCAACGGTCTTGTTGTATTCATCCCAGCTTATAATAAGTTTTTCTGCCATAAAACACTCTAATACTTTACTGGAACTGGATCAATACTTCGCCATAAATACCAAGTTGCAACAGTACAATATGGGCTCCATTTTCGCTTGAAATAATTTAATTGGTCAGAGCTCGGTGGGTATTTTGTTTTGTAATGTATTGATATTGCTCTTAATAATCCAATATCCTGAATAGGAAAGATATCTGGTCTTAATTGATTGAAAAATAAGAACATTTCTGCAGTCCATTTTCCCACTCCTTTAATCGTAGACAAGTATTTAATTGCTTCTTCATCATTTAATTGTTTTAATTTTTTGATACAAATTGATTTATCAATAAATTTCTTTGTTATAATTCTTATATACTCTATTTTTTGCCTAGATAATCCACATGAAGATAATTGTCTTTTACTTAGTTTGCTAATTTTTAACGGTCTAATTTTCCTCGCTTTTTTCTCAAGTTTTTTCCAAACTGAATTTGCTGCTGCAACTGATATCTGCTGACCAACTATAGATTTTAGAAGTGAATAATACGCATCATCTCTTGAAACTAGAGATCCTTTATATTTTGAAATAAGTTTTGCCAAAGTTTTATCTTTTTTTGATAAATACTTTTTAGCTTTATTCCAATATGAAGGTTTTGCCATTAAACTTGTCTTAAAGGCGTTGTTTTGATTTTTCTAATAGCTTCTCTTCTAATGATTATAGCAGTACTTGTAACAATGAGTAACGATCCAGATAAAGTATATAAGGATGGAATTTCATTAAAAATAAAAATACCTGATATTGTTGCAAAAATTAAGCTTAAATACTTAATTGGCGTAACTTTTGAAACTTCAGCGTTTCTAATTGATTTTGTTAAAAATATATTTCCTAAAGAACCCGATATACCAATTAAAACTAAAAACACAAGATCCTTTTGTTTGATAGTCTCCCACTCAAAAAAGCAACTTATTGAACCTATAAATATTAATACAATAGTAAAATATAAAGCGATTAAATAATCTGGCTCAGTAGATGAAAGTTTTTTGATAGCTATAGATATAACGCCAAATCCAATACAAAATAATATTGGATATATAGCATAAAAAGAAAACAAATCTGTTCCTGGTTTTAAAATTATAATCACACCAATAAGTCCTATGATAATAGCTATCCATCTAAAAATTCTCACATTTTCATTTAGAAAGATTATTGAGAAAACGGTTGCAAATACCGGTCCAGCAAAACTAATAGCAATTGCATCTGCAATAGGCAAATATTTTAAACCTAAAAATAAAAAAATCATCGCAAGTGCACCTGCAATTGCCCTAATAGAATGTAATTTAATTTTCGATGTATAAAATAGATTTTTGTATCGATTTTTCGGTATAATAAAGAATATAGGTATCAAACCAAAAATACCTCTAAAAAGTACTAGCTGAAATGTTGGATAAGAAGCAGACAAAAACTTAACTAGTATATCCATTGTTGAAAAGCAGATAACACTCAAAAACATGAATATAATACCTTGTTGATTTTCAGTGAGCATATGATTTATTATAATACTTAAAAACTAAAATTGAAATGAGCTTAGTAGATACAAACTGGTTATACACAAACCTTAATAAAGAAGATTTAAAGATTTTAGATTGTAGCTGGTATTTGCCTAATCTTGGGAAAAGTGGAAATGAAGAATATTTAAAAGAACGAATACCAAATTCAATTTATTTTGATATCGATGAATTTTCTGATCCAAATTGTCCCTATCCCCATACACTTTTAAATGACGAAAAATTTAGCCAGAAAATTGGAAAACTAGGGATAGAGAATAGTAACCATTTAATAGTTTATGATGCATTTGGTATTTTTTCATCATCACGTGCATGGTGGATGTTTAAAACATATGGACATAAAAATGTTTCAATCCTAAATGGAGGTTTAAAGAAATGGAAACAAAATAATTTTCCCTTAGAAAAAGGTAATCCAAAGTCTAGAGTATCAACTTTTTATAAATCAAACCTAACAAAAAAAAATATTATTAACTACGATAAAGTAAAGAAAAATATAAGTGAAAAAAAATTTGTTTTAGTGGATGCCAGACCAAGTGGAAGATTTGACGGTACAAGTCCTGAACCACGCAAAGAAATAAAAAGCGGAGCAATACCAAATAGCGTTAATATTCCTTATACTGATCTTGTTGATCAAGCATCAGGGTGTTACAAAAAAAAAGATGAACTGAAAAAAATCTTCTCACAACATAAAATTGATGAAAATACTAATGTTGTATTTTCATGTGGATCAGGTGTTACAGCTTGTCTAATTGGAAAGGCTTATGAAATTGTAACTGGTAAAGAATTCAAAATTTTTGATGGTTCATGGACAGAATGGGCAATCAGAGAGGGTTTGGTAAAAAAATAATAATTTTTAAGACAATTTAACGTGTTTTAAATATTTAAGTATTCAATTATACGTTGAAATGTTAAAATCAAAAAATGAAAACTAAAACAAAATTTATTGCAATTCTTTCTATTATCATTTTTGTAATTACTTCAATAATTGTGGGTAGAGCGGTTATGTCAAACATAATCTCAAAAAAAATTAAGGAAGCGCGAGCAAAACCAGTTGGAATAGTAGCCACAAAGGTAAGCAAGGCAAATTTTTTTGATAAATTAGAAACTTTCGGGACAGTAATCGCAAATAGAACTTACTCAATAAGAATTAAAAAAAACGAACTAATTAAACTTATTGATTTAAATAATTATAAATATATCAAAAAGGGCACTACAATTGCTGTGTTAACATCTGGAAAAGTAATTGCTCCTTTTGACGGTAAAATTGGTAAACGAGAAATTACTCCTGGAATTTTGGGTGGTGATCAAACTATAATTGCAACATTAGATGATATCAAAATACTAAAAGTAGATATTAAAGTACCAGAAAATTATATCAAAATTTTAAAAAGAAACTTAAAGGTTGAGGCTACAACTTCTGCATTTAATGAAAAGTTTTTTGGTAGAATTGAAACAATTAGCTCTAGAGTTGATCCAACTACTAGATCAATTCTAGTACAAGCAAAAATAGACAATAAAAATCAAAAATTAATTCCTGGTATGTTAATTAACATAAATTTAATTTTTAATGAAACACAATCCTTGGGTGTTCCAGAGCAAGCATTGATTATTCAAAGCACAGATAAATTTGTTTATAAAATTATTAATGATAAAATTATCCGAACAAAAGTAAAAATAGGCAAAAGGAATTATGGGAAAATAGAAATCTTAGATGGATTAAATGAGGGAGATATAATTTTAGCAGAAGGTACAAATAAAGTGCGAACAGGTTCAAAAATAAAAATTAACAAATTCCAATAATGTTTTTAACAGAACTTTCAATTAAAAGACCAGTAATTGCAACTGTGATGAGTTTAGTATTAGTCTTATTCGGAATTTTCACTTTCAATAAGATACCATTACGCGAGCTACCAGATATAGATACAGCAAAAATTAATATCAGAACCGATTACGATGGAGCGTCTGCAAAAATTATTGATAAACAAATAACTCAAAAAATCGAAGAAAGAATTGGAGGTACTCCAGGGGTCATTTCTATAGACTCCATAAGTGAGGATGGAAGATCATCTATTACACTTGAGTTTAATTTAAGTATAGATTTAGATGTTGCTGCAAATGACGTTAGAGATAGAGTTGCGAGAATTAGTGATGAGTTACCAGATCAAGCTGAACCTCCTCAGGTTTATAAATCTTCGGCTAACAGACGTACTACAATGTGGCTAGCATTCCAAAGTAGTAGAATGTCAGATTTAGAGTTAACAGATTATGCTGATCGATATTTAAAAGATCAATTCGCTAATATTCCAGGGGTAGGGTTAATAAGATTAGGAGGTGAGAGACAATTATCACTAAGGCTTTGGCTAGACCCAGTTGCAATGGCTGCAAGAAATATAACCACTGATGAATTAGAAGATATATTAAAAACTGAAAATGTAGAATTTCCTGCTGGTAAAATTGAATCTAAAGATGTTGATCTAGTGATTAAAGTGCAAAAAGCCTTTAAAAATGTGGAGGACTATAATGAACTAGTTCTTAAAAGAGGTATTGATGGCTCAATTATAAAATTAAAAGATATAGCTCGCGTAGAATTTGGTGCTTTAACAACAAACACTCTTTTCAAAGGTAATGGAAATCAAACAGTTGGAATTGGAATTTATCAACAGTCAACAGCTAATACAATTGAGGTAGCCAAAAGTATAAAAAATAAAGTTGAAAAGATCAGGCCATCCTTACCTCCTGGTTCAGATCTAGCTATATCTTTTGATAGATCAGAATATATTGAGAGTGCGATATTTGAAGTATATAAAACAATTTTAATATCAATCATTCTTGTAATTATTATAATTTACTTATTTTTAGGAAACCTTACTGGTGTAATAATACCTGCTGTTACAATCCCAGTTGGTTTAATTTCAACATTCTTAGCTATATACCTTGCTGGCTTCTCATTAAATTTATTCACACTAATGGCATTAGTGTTGGCAATTGGGATCGTTGTAGATGACGCTATAGTCATGGGTGAAAATATATCTAGAAGAATGGAGATGGGTGAAAATAGATTGATAGCAGCCTATAAAGGATCTAAACAAGTAGCATTTCCAATAATTGCAACTACTGTAGTTTTGGTATCAGTATTTTTACCTTTAATTTTTATTAAAGGTTTAATTGGCAAATTATTTCTAGAAATGGCAGTAACATTGTCATTTGCTGTTTGTATCTCAAGTTTTGTAGCACTTTCATTGTCACCAATGATTGGTTCAAAATATTTAAACGTTAAAAAAAGTAGATCAAATATTGTTAAGAAATTTAATAGTTTTTTTAAACATTTGGAAAGCTTATACTTTGATAGTTTAAAACATGTCATATTAAATGTGAAAGGTATAATCACATTTTTAGTATTTATATTAATAATAACATCCTCACTTTTTTTTATCACAAAAAAAGAATTACTTCCAAAGGAAGATAGAGGTGTTTTTTTTATTATTGTAAAAGCTCCCGAAGGGTCGGGTTTTAATTATACTGCATCTAAAGCCGAAGAAATTGAAAAAATGTTTCTGCCAGAAGTTGGTAAAGGAGAAATAAGAAGACTTCTTTTAAGAGTACCTGGATTTGGTAGAAGTAGTAAACAAGTTAACTCATCGTTTATATTAGTTTTATTAGAAAATTGGAGTGAACGAAAAAGAGATGGTAAAATTATTCTCAGAAATTCATTTCAAAAAATAAGCAAGGTTTCAGGTGTTATTGCATTTCCGGTTATGCCACAGGCGATAAGAGCTGGTGGTGTCGAAAAACCAATTCAATTTGTAATACTTGGAAATACATACGAAGAATTAGAAAAGTGGAAAAATATTGTAAAAACGGAGGCACTAAAAAATCCGAATTTGTTAAGTATTGAGGATGATTATAATTTAAATAAACCTGAGCTTAATATTGAAATTAATAATGAAAAGGCTGCTGATCTCGGAGTTAGCATTCAATCAATTGGTAGATCTATTGAGACAATGTTTGGTTCAAGAAAAGTAACAAAGTTTACTAAACAAGGTAAGGAATATTCAATTGTACTTCAAAGTGATATTAAAAATAGACAAGAGTCATCAAATTTAAATAAAATTTATGTAAGGTCAAATATATCAGGAAAGTTAGTTCCTATATCAAATATTGTGAGTATATCCGAAAAAGCTACCGCACCACTATTAAGTCGATATGATCGGCAGAGAGCTGTAACAATTTCTGCAAGAATTGCGGAAAACTACTCTATGGATGAAGCTTTAAGATTTTTAAATAAAATAGTAAATGATAAACTCCCTGAAGATGCGAGAGTTTCCTATAAAGGTGCATCAGAAGAGTACAAAAAAACAAACTTAGATTTATATATAATTTTTGCTTTGGCTTTAATCACCGCATATTTAGCTATGGCTGCTCAATTTGAGAGTTGGAAACATCCCTTAACTATTATGTTGAGTGTTCCATTCGCGGTCTTTGGTGGTTTGGTTGGTTTACTAGTTGCGGGTAGCTCTCTAAATATTTATAGCCAGATAGGATTAATAATTCTTATTGGGTTATCAGCAAAAAATGGGATCTTAATTGTTGAGTTTGCAAATCAATTACGAGTTTCTGGAAAAAAAATACAAGATGCAGTACTTGAGGCTTCTAAAATTAGATTTAGACCAATATTAATGACATCTTTATCTACTATAGTTGGTGTACTACCTCTTATTTTAGGTAGTGGGCCAGGTGAAGCAAGCAGGATGACTATTGGGGTGGTTATTTTTATGGGAATGATTTTTACTACTTTCTTTACATTGTACATAATTCCCAGCATGTATCTAGTTATTGGAAAAAATACAGATAGAATAGATGCAGTCGAAGTAGAATTGAAAAAACAAATTAAAATATAATATATTTTTTTTGATTTAATTTTCTTTTACATCGATTTAATTGAGACCTGTACCTTTTGGATTGCACACTTACCTGCTTTGCGTAACTGACAACATTGGACTTTTTGTTGTAGTTCTTATAATTTTTCCAGCCCTCATGATAAGCTAAATACTGTCTATAATAATTTTTTTTACTAATTTTTAGTCTTCTATAGGTTTGGTCGACATACCATCCTATAAAATCTGAAGAGTCCTTAAATAATACTCGAGACGCTAAGGTATTTCCTGTAGATCTTTTATACATATCCCAAGTACCAACTACAGCTTGAGAGTAGCCAAATGAACTTGATGGTCTTTTCCATGGAATAACCTTAAAAATCTTCGTTCTATCAGGCTTCGCAAGCCAATCAAATCCGCTTTCCTTCTTTATAATAGCCATTTGCAGTTCGATTGGGGCTCCCCATTTTTTCTCAGTTTTTTTTGCAAATTTATACCATAAGTATTTTTCCGAAAAAATATTACATACATTTACTGTATTTTTTGGAATTGACGTACAAGATGAAATAAAAAAAAATAGTGAGCAAATGATAATATTTTTTTTCATTAATAAATTTCTATCTTATAATTACAAAAGGAGGTAGTGATATTTGGATTTTACTTTTTTTCGTTTTATTTTTTTTTCTCCAATTATGAGGTCTTTCGAATTTACCCGACCAAATACCCCTGCTTTTTTCTTTAGCCTCATTTTCTAAATTCTCAAACATT
>PAFP01000006.1 GCA_002704185.1 Candidatus Pelagibacter sp. | reverse complement strand
ATTTAAAAAAAAATATTGTAATTAATTTAGATAAAGAAATTGAAAATATTAAAAAAAATAAATCTCGAAATATAAAAATTACAAAAAATTTGGTTAAAAATTTAAATAAAAAATATCAAATTTCTAAAATTGTTTTAGAAAAAATAATATTTGATGGTCTTGATACAATGGAGAAAGTTTCTTATTTAATAAATAGAGCGAATATTCTAATTAAAAAATACCATATAAATAAAATTATTTGGTGTTGTGATCCGAATAAGTTTGTAGCAAATGTAATAGATTATTTTAAAAAAAAAGGTTTAACGGTTATAGGTATACAACATGGAGGAGGGTATCTTTTGCAAGAATATAGTATGCATCATATTCACAGTGATTTTAATTTTTGCGATAAGTTTTTAACTTACGGGTCCAGCAAATATTTAAAAAAAAAAAATTTTATTGAGGTTGGGAGCCTAAGAGCTATATTTTATAGAAAATATTTCAATAAAAACAAAAACTTGAATTTGACTGATAAAAAAATTTTATACGTACCTAACCCAATACTACCTGATAATCTTTTTACTTTAAATAAACCTTCTCATCTTAAATTAGATTTACAGGATAAAATTCTAAATTATTTAAGTAATACAAATCTTAAATCAATTATAAAATTACCTCAAAACCCTAGCGCTGATTACTATCCACTTTTATTAAATAAAAAAAATATGAAGAATTTTCTAATTGATCACCAAAAAATCTTTAAATCAATTATAAAGCATAAACCAAAAATAATAATTTTAGATTACTTAGCTACATCAATTTATGAATGCCTTTATAGTAAATGTGAGATAATTATTTTTCTCGATCCCTATAACAGACCTAAAAAAGACGTACTACAAATACTTACAAAGAGAGTTCACGTAGTCAAAAATATTGAGGATTTAAAAAACGTTGTAGATAAAATTCTTAACAAAAAAGCAACAAAGTTAAATGGCAATTTTGTGAAAAAATTTTACTCATTAAAGAATAGCAGAAAATTAAAAGAAATATTTAATTAATCTAACAATCGATAATATAATAAAACATATAAATTATCTAATTTAAAAAAATTCAAAAATGAAATTACTTAAAAAATATAGTGAACATAAAAATCTTAAATACGCAAAAATTTAAAAAATATGAAATTTATTTGTGATTTTTGTTTTAATAAAAAATTTAAAACAAGTTTTGTTTACAAAAATAAACCAAACAGAGAAACTGATTTTAAAATCAGTAAGAAAAAATATTTTAGATACTTTAAATATTGTACAAATTGCAAACATCATTACTCCATTTTATATTTCAATTTAAAGGATTTATATAAAACTAAATACAGCAAACATACATACGGGAAAGAAATAGATAAAACTTTTAAAAAGATTTTAAACTTAACACAAAAAAAATCAGATAATTACTTGAGGGTTAAGCGTTTCCTAAATTTTTTTGAAAAAAAGAATATATATAAAAAAAATATTTTAGATATCGGATCAGGGATTGGTATCTTTCCTTATGCTTTAAAACAACTTGGACTAAATATTACGTGTTTAGAATCCGACAAAAATTTATCCAATTATTTAACGAGAAATTTAAAATTAAAAACTATTAAAAAAGATTTTATAAATGCAAATATAAAAAAAAAATTTGACGTCATTACATTAAATAAGGTATTAGAACATCTAGCGGCACCAATCCCTTTTTTAAAAAAAATTTATAAAATATTAAAAAAAAATGGTGTTTTATATTTAGAGGTACCTGATACTTTAAGTGCTNCAAAAAAAGGTAAAAATAGAGAAGAATTTTTTGTGGAGCATTTACATGGATTTACAAAGAATTCATTGAAGATACTTTGTAGAAAAACACAATATAAAATTGTTACAATTAAACCAATTATTGAACCTAGTACTAAGTATACAATTTACTCTTTTATAAAAAAATAAAAGCAATATGAAAGTCTTAAAAAAAATTCAAAAATGACAAGAATTAATAATTTTTTAAATAAATTGTTTATTATAACAAATACAAGCAAAGCTTACTTTGCTTATTTAGTTTTTTTATTTGTTTTTTTGACAATTCTAGAAGTTTTATCATTATCCATAATTTACCCGTTAGCAAAAAGCCTTACAGGGAATGAAAATAGTATTGAAGATACATTTGATGAAATTGGTATTTTAAATAATTTTTCAAGTATCGCTATTATTTGTATTTTGTTAATGATTGTATTTGTTTTTAAAAATATATTTTCTTATTTNATAAAAGTTAAATTAGCTAAGTTTAGTTGGAATAAGCTAATACATTTAAGAGAAAACCTAAGTAAAAAATATATTAAATTACCCTATGAAAATTTTTTAGTTAAAGGAAAGATAGAGATTATAACAGTAATAAATCATTATACCAGAAGTACCACGCAAGGTTTAGAGGCATTTATAAAATTGTGTGGTGAATTATTGGTCTTTTGTTCGATAATTATTTATTTATTTTATTTTAATTTTTTAACTACTTTAATTGTTTCTGTCACAATTATAGTATTAACTTTTTGTTATTTTTTTGTATACGGAAAAAAAATAATTTTTTATGGACAAGAAAATCTTAAAGGCGAAAAAGAATTAAATTCTAGCTCTTATGCATTATTTCAAGGTTTTAAGGAAATAAAAATACTAAATAAAGAAGATTTTTTTCTAGATAAAATTTTTTATGGTGCATTTAAAATTTCTGAAGCAAATATTAATAACCAAAAAATAAATATTTTTCCTAGGTATTTTTTAGAAATTTTTATAGTTGTTTTTGGATGCTCTTTCATAATGTCATCAGTAGCATTAGGCTATACTAATGCAGAAATTTTAACCTCAATTTCTGTTTATGCATTTGCTGCAATACGTCTTCTTCCCGGCATTTCTCAAATAGTCGTGAGTATTAATGAAATTAATTTTTCAATTCCACCCGTAAATAAAATTTTTTCAGATTTAGAAGAAATTAACTCTAACTCTACAAATCATGATATTGATTTATTGAATGTAAATACAAGTCCAAGTTCAAAAGAATTTAGTTTTTTAGAGATAAACAAATTATCTTTTAAATACAAAAATAGTCAAAGTAACATACTAGAAAATATAAATTTAAAAATTAATGAAAATGATTTTATCGGTATAATAGGAGCTTCAGGTATAGGTAAATCATCATTAATAGACATTATTTCTGGTTTACTAAAACCAACTAACGGCAAAATTAATATTTACGATAAAAATCAAAACAAAATCAACCCAGAGAGTTTAATATCTTATCTTCCACAAGAACCAATTATTTTAGATGAAACATTAGAAAATAATATTGCTTTAACTAGAGATATAAAAAAAATAAATAAAAATAAAATTTTAGAATCTTTAAAATTTGCAGTATTAGATAAGTTTGTATTTGACTTGCCACAAAAAACAAAAACACTTCTCGGAGAAAATGGGGTCAACTTATCAATTGGACAAAAACAACGATTAGCATTAGCCAGATGTCATTATCTTGATAGGGATATAATGATTTTAGACGAACCCTCAAGTGCGCTAGACGAAAAAACTCAAGACAATATTTTTAATAATCTTAAATTTATAAAAGGAAAAAAGACTATTATTATTATTACTCATAATCTTAAAACATTACGTGACTGTAATAAAGTATATGAATTTGAAAATAAAACATTGATCGAAAGTTCTACACATGAAAAATATAAATAACTTTAAATTAAACAGAAGTCAATCACCTGATCAGCAAAATAAAATTCTTGTTGATTATGTTTCAGAATTTTTTGATAATAACAAATTTAAAAAAATAGTAATTAACTTAGCTAAAACATTTGATATTCCATTTAATAATTTTGAGCAGGATGTAAAAATTTATTTATTTAATAATTTTAATAACGCTGATGGTAAATTTTTTAAGAGATTTAATGGTAAAAATATAATCAAATCGTTTATAAAGACTTTAGCAATTTTTATTTGGATTATATTTTATAGTAGAAAAAATTTGAATAGAAAAAAAAAATATTTTTTAATGGTAGATAATGTGGATCATGATAATGAAGCTTATCGTTTTAAAAGTTTTTTAAAAAAATTTAAATCATATATAATTGTCTCCAGTGTTAATTTAAAAGAAGAAATAAATTTTTTTCATTTTAATAAATATAAATATATTGATACATCAAAAATTTTAAAAAATAAGAAGTTAAAAATATTAAATATAATATTTAGAGGATTACTCATTTCAATATCTGAAAGAACTAATTATGTAGATATAACTCTTCATTTATTTAAAATAATTTTGAAATATGAAGATATTTTTTCGAAAATAAATTCAAAATATCTTATTCAAGAGAGGCAATTTAATACATCCTGTTTAAAGAATTATTTATATAAAAAACACGGAGGATTTAAGACGTTATTGTTTCAAAGAAATATTGCTCAATTAAATGGTCCAGGTATGTATACTTATTGTGATTATTTTTTCTCTTTAGGGAAAAAAACTCATTTACAATATTTGAAATGCAATAGCTATTTTGAGAAAATATATCCTGTAGGATCATTTTTTATGAATTCAGTAAAATTTAATAAATCTATTAATTCTGAATTACCGAGATTTGATATACTTCATATCGCAAGTAACATGAATTACTTCCAAAACACTCACTGTAGTTTTATGGATGATTGGATTGAGCAATTTAATTGGCTTGTAAAACTAAATACAAAGTTTCCTAAATTAAAAATTT
Source organism: Candidatus Pelagibacter sp. (assembly GCA_002704185.1). Taxonomy (GTDB): domain Bacteria; phylum Pseudomonadota; class Alphaproteobacteria; order Pelagibacterales; family Pelagibacteraceae. Next base: position 26,827 of record PAFP01000006.1, on the reverse strand, counting down.
GTATTAAGGGTCGTAGAAATGATGGTTTAAGAAAAAANNTTAGATTTATGAGCATCATAAATAATTCAAATATTAAATTTATTGATGATCATAAAGATTTGACTGATAACAAAAATTTTGGATATAATTCTTGGCATTCATACGATTATGCATTAAATTCAGATTTTGTTTGCACGTGGCAGTCAACCATGGGATTTGAACTTATCGGTCAAAATAAACCGTGTATATTTTTAGATCCCGGCGGTAAAAATACCGCACATTTACCAAATGATGACTATCATTCGAAAATTAAAGTTACTACTTACGATCAATTTGAAAAGGTTTATTTTCAAATTATAAATAATAAGTATTTTTTCGAAAATATGGATTTAGAAGACTATTGTATGGATAGCAAATATACACATGAAAAAATCGCAAATATTTTAAATGAGCAAAAAATTAATGATCAATAAATTTAAAATTAAGAAAAATAATCGAGGAAACATCTATAAAATAATTTCTAAAAAAAGTAAATTTTATCATGGTTTTTCTGAATTATATATTTCATGTATAAAAAAAAATGAGACCAAAGGTTGGAACAAACATAAAAAAATGACATTAAATTTATTTGTTATAAAAGGTAAAATTAGAATTGAAATTTATAAAAATAATAGAAAAACTAGAAAAATTTTAAACGAAAATAGTTTAAAAATTTTGACTATTCCTCCTAATACATGGGTTAAATTTATCAATCTTAGTCAAAATAGCAGTAAGATAATTAATTTTGCAAATCTTATGCATAATAAAAATGAGATGGAAAAAAAAACAAATCTATGAAAGTTTTAATTTTAGCTGGTGGAAAAGGTAGTCGTATTTCTGAATATACTAATAAAATTCCAAAACCAATGATTAAGATTAAGGGTAAACCGATATTGGAGCATATTATAAATATTTATGCTAAGCAATCATTCTCTGAATTTTTCATAGCTACAGGTTATAAGGGAGCATCAATTAATAATTATTTTAAAAAATACAAAATAGGTAAAAATTTATTCAAATTAAGAAATTTAAGCAAGGCTGTAAGTATAAGATTTATTTATACGGGAGCTAATACAATGACAGGAGGTCGTCTTAAAAAATTAGGAAAATACTTTCAGGATGATAATTTCATGTTTACATATGGAGATGGTTTAGGAAATATTAATCTTAAAAAACTACTTACATTTCATAAAAAAAATAAAAGAGTTGCTACTGTTACTGCAGTAAGACCCTTATCCAGATATGGTATTTTGGATATCAATGGAAATAAAGTCAGATCTTTTAAAGAAAAACAAAAATTGGATTATGGCTGGATTAATGGAGGCTTTTTCATTTTTAATAGAAAAATCTTTAATTGCATTAAAGATTCCCAAACAGTGTTAGAAAAAGAGCCATTAGATTATTTGTCAAAAAAAAGTCAATTATACGCAATTAAACACAAAGGTTTTTGGTATAGTATAGATACTCTTAGAGATAAAAAGTATTTAGAAAGCTTAATTAAAACTAATAAATTACCCTGGGAAAAATTATAAATGTATAGATTATCAAAATCAATAATATCAAATGTAGAAATTAAAAATGTTAAATCAGTTTTAAAAAGAGAGTATTTAGGCCTTGGTCCTGAAGTAGCAAAATTTGAGTCTAAACTAAAAAAATTTTTTGGTAGAGATGTTGTTTGTGTTAACTCTGGTACTGCGGCTTTACATTTGGCTCTTCAAGCTTGTGAAATTGGTAAAGGAGATGATGTATTAGTTCCATGTGTAACTTATGTTGCAACATATCAAGCAATTACAGCAACAGGGGCAAAGCCTGTTTTATGTGATGTCAATCCAAAAAACATGACAATATGCTTAAACGATTTGAAAAAAAAATTTACGAAAAAATGCAAAGTAGTTATTCCTGTTCATTTCTCTGGACACCCGTGTGATTTAAGTAAAATTTATGAATTTGCAAGAAGTAAAAATTTGAAAGTTATTGAAGACTCAGCTCATGCTTTTGGTTCAATTTATAAAGGAAAAAAAATTGGCTCACAAGGTTATATAAATTGCTTCAGTTTTGATGGCATAAAAAATATTACAACAGGTGAAGGTGGATGTGTTGTTACTAATAATAAAACAATAATTAATAAAATTAAAAATAGTCGGTCGTTAGGTGTAATAAATGAAAGCNCATTAAGATATAAAAATAAAAAAAAGTGGAAAATTAATGTTAAATCCCAAGGTTGGAGATATCACATGAGTGATATTAATGCAGCAATAGGAAATGCTCAGCTTAAAAGATTTAAATTTTTAGCAAAAAAAAGACAATCCATTGCCAAATTGTATGACAAAATTTTTTTAAAAAAAAATCACTTGTTAAAAATATTTAATAGAGACTATAATAAAGAAGTACCACATATTTATTGTGTAGTTTTAAATAATTCAACAGACAGAGATAAATTAAGGGAAAAACTAATTAAAAATAATATTCAAACTGGTATCCACTATATACCTGGATATTTATTAGATTATTATAAGAAAAATAAAAGACTTTTTCCAAATTGTGAAAAAGTACATAAAAAAGTATTAACCCTTCCATTGCATCCAGATATTTCTCCAAAAAATATTAATTTTATTACAAAAAAAATTCTAAATTATTTAGAAAAATAGAAATGAGTATTAAAATTCTAGACTGTACATTAAGAGACGGTGGATATTATAATAATTGGCAATTTTCAAAAAAATTTATTCAAAATTATATTGATCTTATATCTAAAACAGAAGTTCATTATATAGAAATTGGATTTATTTTTTTTCCACAAGACAAAAAAAAAGGTCTTACAGCATTTTGTGATAAAAACTTCTTAAATAAATTTTCATTCCCAAAAAATAAAAAGTGGGGTGTAATGATAAATGCAAGTGAATTAATAAATCTTAAACATTTTGAAGAAAAAAAAATCACAGATTTATTAACAAAATTAATAAATTCTAAAATATCTTTTATTAGAATTGCTTGTCATTTTGATGAAGTTTTTAAAATAAAAAAATATATGGCTTTTTTAAAGAAAAAAAAGATTAAACTAATTATCAATATTATGCAAATAAGTGAAATCAATGGTAAGTTAATTAAACAAATATGTAATTTTTCAAATAATTACTTTGATATACTTTATATCGCTGACAGTTTGGGATCTTTAAAAGAAAATAAATTAAAAAATATTATTTTAAATTTTAAAAAATATTGGAAAAAAGATATAGGAATACATGCACATGATAATTTATTTAGGGCATTAAAAAATACTATTGTTGCTAATAAGCTTGGTGTTCAATGGTTAGATTGTACTATTACTGGAATGGGTAGGGGGCCAGGAAATACTAAGACTGAAGAATTAATAAATTATTTTTCGAATAAAAGAAAAAAAAATATTAAAAAACTCGTTAAACAATTTTTGATTTTGAAAAAAAAATACAAATGGGGAACAAACCATTTTTACAAACTGTCTGGTAAATACGGTATTCATCCTACTTATATTCAAACAATGTTAAGTGACAAAAGGTACAAAAAGATTGATTATGTAAAAGCAATAAACTTTTTAAAAAACAATAATACGAAAAAATTTGATCCTTTTACATTACTATCAGCTTTCGATTTATATAATTTTAAAGATTATAATTTCATACCAAAAATACCACCAATTAAAATTGATAATTATGATAAAGCTTTAATTTTGGGTCCAGGAAAAAGAGTACAAAACATTAAGGGCTCCCTATATGATAGTATCAATAAAAATAAATTATTAGTTATTTGTTTAAATAATACAAAAACAATAAAAGAGAATTACATAAACATTAGAGCTTTTTGCCACCCTATAAGAATACTATCAAATCTAAATTATTTTAAAAAATGTAGTAAAAATATTTTGGTTCCATATTCTTGTCTATCTAGAAAAACGCAAAATTATTTTAATAAAAAAAATATTATTGATTATGGAATTAAAATTAATAAAGATTTAAATATTAATAAAAATTACGTNTCAGTTTCATCNCCACTAGCATTAATTTATTCGATTAGTTTTTTAATTTCCAGAAATATAAAAACAATTTATTTAGCAGGTTTTGATGGTTACTCAAAAGATGAGCCAAACCAAGATATTGCACCAGAATTAATGTATCATATAAAAAATAGATATAATAAAGAAAAATTAAATATATATTCCCTGACTAAAACTAAATTAAAATTAAACAAAAAAAATATTAGTCAGATACAATGAGAACTGTAATTATTATTCCCGCAAGGTTNAAATCATCTAGGTTTCCAGGTAAGCCATTAGCAAAGATTAATGGAAAAGAATTAATTTTGTGGGTTACCCATGTAGCGCAGAAAACATTAGGTAAACAAAATGTTTATGTTGCTACAGATGATAACAAAATAAAAAAATTTTTAATAAAAAATAATATAAATTTTATTATGACTTCGAAAAAATGTTTAACAGGGACAGATAGAGTTGCAGAAGCATCAAAAAAAGTTAATTCCGATATTTATATAAATCTTCAAGGTGATGAACCTTTAGTTAAACCGATAGATATTAAGCGAATTATTCTAACCAAAAAAAAATTTATAAATTGTATAATTTGCGGCTATAAAAATCTTAATAAGTTAGAAAATGTTCAAAATAAAAATATACCTAAAGTAATATTTAATGAAAAAAAAGAACTTATTTATATTTCTAGAAGTATAATACCTGGAAGTAAAAAAAATATATTAAAAAATAGCTTTTATCATAAACAAGTTTGTATTTATGCATTTACAAAAAAAGAACTTGATCTTTTTTATAGATTAAAGAAAAAATCTAAACTCGAGAAAATCGAGGATATTGAGATATTACGTTTCTTCGAATTAAATAGAAAAATTAAAATGGTAAAAACACAAAGTGTAAGTCTTGCAGTTGATGAAAAAAAAGATATTAAAATAATTGAAAAATATTTAAATTTATGAAAGCTAAAAATAAATTTTTAGATCCTTTAATTCCACGAAAAGGAGCTATTGTAGATAACATTCAGTTTTATAAGAAAAATATACCTCTACCATCTATAGTCGAAATAAGTGAGTCTGGGACTTGTAATAGAAAATGCTCTTTTTGTCCTCGTAGCGCACCAGATTTTAAAGATGTGAAAGAATTTATAACAAACGAGCTAGCAAAAAAAATAGCAAAGGAATTATCGGAGTTGAATTATGAAGGTCTTGTATTATTTTCAGGTTTTGTTGAACCTCTTTTAGATAAAAATATTTTTAATATAATAAAAATTTTTAGAGACTTATTACCAAATGCTAGAATAGAAATAGTTACAAACGGTGATGTCCTAAACGTTAAGAGGGCAAATAAATTATTTAATTCAGGTCTATCTAAACTACTTATTAGTATTTACGATGGTAAAAAAGAGGCAGATGAAATGGAAAAAATGTTACTAGATGGCGGTATAGATAAAAATAAATTTATTATTAGACATAGATACTTAACAGAAGATAAAGATTTTGGCATAACTTTAAGTAATAGATCTGGGATGATGAAAAATGCTGAATATAAAATTCCATCGCTAAAATCACCTTTAAAATTAAGTTGCTTTTATCCACACTATACTTTTTTTATAGATTATACGGGTGAGGTGCTAATGTGTTCACATGATTGGGGTAAAAAATATATTGTAGGAAATGTAAAAAGAGAAAAAATAATTGATATATGGTTAAATAAAAAATATCAATCAGCAAGAGATAGATTACAAAAAGGCGATAGAGCATTTGAACCATGCGATGTTTGTGATGTTACCGGAACGCTAATGGGAAAATCTCATGTTCAGCAATGGAAAAAATTTTTGAATAAATGAATAGTAAGAAAATATTAGTTTTAGGCGCTAGTTCTGATATTGGTATTAAACTAATTAAAGAAATTCTCAAGAAAACTGACATGGAAATTTATGCTCATTACTCATCAAGTTCTTCAGAATTAAAAAAAATTAAACATGAAAACTTAAAAATCTTTAAAGCAGATTTTTCAAAAATAAATGAAAAAAATTTTAATACTAATTTCAAAAAATTGTTTAAATTAAAATTTGATTATTTTGTAAATTTAGTTGGCTATGTAAAAAAATCTAATTTCTCAAATTTTACACTCAAAAATGTTAATCAAACATTTAACATCAACGTTTTTATACCTAATTTAATTTTATCCAACATAGTTAAAAATATGCTAAAAAATAAATTTGGAAGAATACTAAACTGCTCAAGCATTGGTATAAAGTTTGGTGGAAGTAGCCAAACATATACTTATAGCTTTTCAAAATATGCTATTGAATTTATACCCACAAATTTTAAAGAATGGGCAAAAAAAAATGTTTTAATAAATAACTTAAGGATTGGTGTAACAGATACTAAAATACATAAAAAAATTGGCAAAGATTTAAATCAAAGAGTAAAAATGATACCAATTAATCGCGCAGCAAAAAAAATTGAAATTGTTAAATATATACTTTTTTTAATCTCTCAGGAAAATTCTTTCACAACTGGTCAAACTATATCTATTTCTGGTGGAGAATAGTGCAAAAAGTAGTTCATTCGCAAAAGATTTTATTTGAAAGAATAAAAAAAATTTATAACGACAATTTTCATAATAAATCAAATGATAATTTCTATTTTTGTTCTTATAATTTTTCGGTAGGTTATTCTTTACTAAAATTTTACCAAAATAAATTGCAATTTTATTTAATTTTAAAATTTTTTATTAAAGAAATAGTTAGTTTATTTAAAATAAACAATTACAAAATTTTAGGTAAATTAGATAATGAAAATTTTAAAAAAGCCGTCGTAACTTGGGGAAATAATAGCAATATAAGTAAAGATTTCTTTTATGATAAATATTTTAATCAAAAAACAAGTGAGCATGATGATATATTGTGGTTAGTAATATTTAATGGTGATGAAAATATTTTAAAAAATAAACAAATCAAAAATGTTATTTTCATTATTGAAGAAAAAACCAATTTTTTTGAAAAAGTAAAATTTCTATTTCACTTATTTATTAATTTTTTTTCTAAGGAAACTAAAAATATGGAAAATTTCTTGTTTTATTTTTCCTGGCATAATGCATTTAAAATTAAACTGGAAAATATATTTAACAAATATTTAAATATAAATTTGCAATTATTATTACTTCCTTTTGAGGGCCAGCCTTTCCAATTTAGAGCTATTCAAATCGCGAAGAAAGCAACAAATAATAGAGTGATGGTTAAAGGGTTTATACATTCTGTACCATCATATCCATCTCACTTATTATATAAAAAATTTTATCCAGACCACTTAATCGTTAGTAGCAATGATCAGTTTAATTTTTTTAAAGCTTATATCTTACCTCAGAGTCATAAAATTGAACTTTTACCTTCAGCAAGATTTTATTACCAAGAAGAAAAAGATATGTATAATAAAATTTTTTTACCCATTGAATTTTATTCTGAAAGTTTAATTTTAAAAAAAATCACTTCTTTATTAAAAAATTTTTTAGTAAATAATGATTTTTCAAAATATGAAGTAAAAAATCATCCTGCATGTTATAATTCTGTAAAGCATATTAAATTATCAAATAAAATTAATGAAATTATAAAAAATAATAAAAATAAAGTTAAAACAAATTTAAATAAAAATTCTATTTTTATAGGATCAACAGGATCAATTGTTGAAGCCCTTGAAGTAGGAGTTGAAGTTTTTCATATCGCTGAAGACTCTACTTTAGAAGTATATAGTGACTTTATTTGGGATAATGTGAAAGTCTCTGAAATTGAAGAAAATTTATATAAGTATTCTTTAACAAACAAGAACAAAACACTAATTTTTCAAAAAAATAAGGAAATATTTAATGAATATAAAAAATCATAATTTACTTAAAAACTTCAAAAATAAAAAAATTATTATTACGGGTAACACAGGTTTCAAAGGATCCTGGTTATCCTTAATATTTGCATATTGTGGGGCAAAAGTATTGGGGATTTCTTACGGAAAAACAACTAATCCATCCTTGTTCCATGTATTAAAATTAAATAATAGAATTAAATGTGCAAATATAGATGTAAAAAATTATACAAAATTTAAAAATAAAGTAGAAACTTTTAAACCAGACTTTATATTTCACTTAGCTGCTGAAGCGATTGTCAAACGAGCTTACGCAAAACCTTTGTTAACTTGGGAAACTAATACTTTAGGTACAATTAATTTATTAGAAATTTTAAGAACAACAAATCATAAAATTGTAACAGTTTTTATTACAAGCGATAAAGTATATAGAAACGAGGAAATTTTTCGTGGATATAAAGAAACTGATATTCTAGGTGATTATGATCCTTACGGGGCTTCAAAAGCTTCTGCTGATTTAGCAATTCAATCTTATACAAAATCATTTCTTTATAAAAAAAATAATTTAAGAATTGGAATAGCTAGGGCTGGAAATATTATTGGAGGTGGAGATTGGTCAGAAGGGAGACTACTACCAGATATAATTAAAAATTGGTCAAAAAATAAAAAATTAATAATTAGAAATCCAAACTCAACAAGACCATGGCAACATGTATTTGAAATTATAAGCGGATATTTAATACTCGCACTAAGACTAAAAAAACAAAAATTATTAAATGGACAGTCTTTTAATTTTGGACCATCAAGTAAAAATTCCATTAGAGTTATCGATATTGTAAAATACTTGAAAACGAAATGGGTAAACGCAAAATTCAAGATCAAAAGAAATAAAAATTTAAAAGAAGCATCTCTATTAAAACTAAACTCAAATAAATCAAAGAAACTACTCAAATGGAAAACTAAATTAACTTTAACTAAAACATTAGATTACACGATAGATTGGTATCGTGAATATTACAAAAATCCCAAAAAAATTTATCAATATTCGCTCGATCAATTACAAATATACTTTAATTTAAAATGAAGCCTCTTGTAAGCATAATTGTAAACTGTAGAAATGGTGCCAAATATTTAGACAAATGTTTAAAAAGTATAAAAGAGCAAGAATTTAAAAATTGGGAATTAATTTTTTTTAATAATCAATCTACAGATAATAGCAAAGATATTTTTGAAAATAATATTTGTGGACAATTTAATTATTTTCAATCGGATAGACATTTAAGCCTCTATGAAGCAAGAAATGCAGCTTGTAAATATGCTCAAGGTAGATACTTAGCTTTTTTGGATACAGATGATGTTTGGTATAAAAATTACCTTTCGTCCAGGGTAGATTTTTTTGATGATGAAAATAAAAAATTTTCATATTGTAATTGTCATCATTTTTACGAAAAAAGTAATAAGAAAGAGATATTTACAAAAACAAAATTAAAAAGCGGTTTTGTATTTGATTTTTTGGCAAATAATTATCTTGTTAAAATTAGTTGTCTAATAATTGAGAAAAATGCTTTAAAAAATGTGGGATATTTTAATCCTAATTATAATATTATTGGTGATTATGATGTTGTTATGAAACTAGCACAATTTTATGAAGCTCATGCTGTACAAGAACCACTTGTTGAAATGAGATTTCATAATAAAAACTTTCTAGATTTAAATAGATCTATGTTTTTTAAAGAATATAAAAATTGGTATTATTCGCAAAATTTTGAAAGCAAAATTCTAAAAAATCATAAAAATAAATTTCTAAAATATTTAATTTATCTTTTTTTAATTAGTATTGTGCCATCTATTATTAAAGACTTTTTTAAGAAAAAATAACTATGGTTAAAAAAGAAATATGTATTATTTCTAATGACAAATTTAAGGTAAATAATAAAAATATTATTGCTCCAGAAAAAAATACGATTTCTATTATTGATGCTTTTAATAAATTTTATATTGTTTATTTAATAGCCAGAAAAACAAATAATAAAAATTTATTTGTTTCAAAAAATAAAAAAATAGTATTCTTTTCCACACTTCAATTTATTAAAGAAATAAAACTTTTTAGAAATAAAAAATTTTTATTTATATCAATTACCCCATATAATTTTATGATGATTTTGATACTTAAAATATTTGGTCTTAAAACCGAAAATATTACTTCATATTTAATTAGTGACGGTTTTAAAGAATACAAAACAAAATTTGGATATATTGGGTATTTAATTTACAACTTAATGTTTTTAATTTTTAAAAATTTTTCTAAAATTATTACATGCTCTAATCACATTACAAAATTAAAGTATAACAGCTGCGTATATCCTTCTACAATAAATAGCGAATGGTTAACAAATAGGAAAATTGATAAAAAATTAAAAATTAATAAAATAAAACTCCTTTATATTGGAAGATTTCGCAAAGAAAAGGGTTATAAATCTCTAATTAATATTTTTTCAGATTTAAAAGGAAATTATTTTTTATCAATGCTAGGTGCAAAATATAACTTATTAAATAAGAAAAAAAATATTCAGATTATTAAAAAAATTTCTAATACAAGTAAAATTATTAATATTATGGATAAACATCATATTTTAATATTACCGTCCTATACCGAAGGATATCCTCAAGTTATATTGGAGAGTTTTGCTCGATTAAAACCAGTTATAATTTTTGAAGAGTTAGAATTTATTAAAGATATTTTTACGAATGGTATTTTTTCATGTAAAAGAAATAGTAAAGATTTTAAAACTTTAGTAGATTCTATAATAAAAAATTATACAGAGCATCAAATAAAAATTAAAAGTTGTAGAATTTTATCAATAATTGATTTTCAAAAAGACCTAAGAAAATATTTTTAAATTTTAAATTATTGATTTATTAAAGTTTAACATTATAAATATATTTATGGAAAAAAATTCCAAAGTATCCAACAAAAGTTTTGGTATAGTTTTTTTCGTATTCTTTCTTATTTTAAGTTCTATTTTGTTTTACAAAAATATTAGTTTTTATATTTATTTTATAATACTCGCGTTTTTATTTTTTATTTTAGGATTAATAAATTCAAGTATATTGACACCGTTAAATAAACTTTGGATGATGTTTGGTGATTTACTTGGAAAAGTAATATCGCCAATAATAATGTTTTTTATTTATTTTGGAGTTGTCGTTTTAACAAAAATTTTTATTTTAATATTAAATAAAGATATTCTAAATTTGAAATTAGAAAAATTGAAAAAAACTTATTGGTTAGAAAGATCAAAAAATATTAACAGCATGGATAATCAATTTTAATGGAATTTTTAATTGAATTTTTTAAATTTTTAAAGCAACGTAAGAAGTATTGGTTATTTCCAATTATAATCTTTTTACTAATATTTGGAGGTTTAATTGTTTTAACTCAAGGTACTGCAATTGCACCTTTCATATACACTATTTTTTAATTATTTATGTCTCTTATCCTAGGTATATCATCTTACTACCATGATAGTGCAGCCGCAATAATAGTAAATAATGAAATTGTTGCTGCAGTACAAGAAGAGCGATTTTCAAGAATAAAACATGACTCATCTTTTCCATTTAAATCAATAGAATATGTGCTAAAAGCTGCAAATGTAAATTTATCTGATTTAGATAATATAATTTTTTACGAAAAACCATTTTTAAAGTTTGAGAGATTGATAGAAACTCATATAGCTTTCGCTCCACATGGATTTAAATCATTTTGTGCATCTATTCCGATATGGCTAAGGGAAAAACTATTTCAAAAGAAATTGATATATAAAAACTTAAAGAAAATTGATAAACAAATAAATGAAAATAAAATAAAATTTTCTGAACATCACCTTAGTCACGCAGCCAGTGCTTTTTACCCTAGCCCGTTCGATGAAGCGCTTATTCTTACTTTAGACGGTGTGGGTGAATGGTCGACTACTACTATCGGTATTGGGAAAGGTAATAAAATAGATATTCTGGAAGAAATTAATTTTCCACATTCAATAGGTCTATTATATTCAGCATTCACATATTATCTGGGATTTAAAGTAAACAGTGGAGAATATAAAGTTATGGGGCTTGCTCCTTATGGTGAACCAAAATATCAAAAAATAATTTTAGATAAATTAATAAATGTTAAAGAAGATGGATCATTTAGACTTGATATGAGTTATTTTAATTATGCAACTGGTCTTACAATGACTAATAAAAAATTTTCTGAGATTTTTGGAAAGCAAGTAAGAAAACCTGAAGATAAATTAGAACAATTTCACCTAGATATTGCTTCTTCAATACAAGTGGTTGTTGAGGAAATAATTCTCAAAATTTCAGAGTATATCAAAAATAAATACAAGATCAGCAATTTGTGTTTAGCAGGAGGTGTTGCATTAAACTGTGTAGCAAATGGAAAAATACTTAATAAAAAGATTTTTGATAATATTTGGATACAACCCGCATCAGGTGATGCAGGTGGCGCTTTAGGTGCAGCTTTAGCTTTTAATTATTTAGAATTAAAAAAATCGAGGATCTCAGGATTAGATCAAATGAAAGGATCACTTTTAGGACCAAGATATACAGATAAAGAGATTGAAAATGATTTAGAAAAAAATTACGCAAATTATGAGAAACTTAATGAGCAAGATCTTTTTTCAATTGTATCTAACGAATTGGTTCAAGGAAAAGCAATAGGCTGGTTTCAAGGAAGATTGGAATATGGACCTAGAGCGCTTGGTAATAGGTCAATAATTGCAGATCCAAGGTCAAAATCAATTCAAAAAGATTTAAATATAAAAATAAAATTCAGAGAAAGCTTTAGACCTTTCGCTCCTGCAGTACTTAGAGAATACTTAAGTGATTTTTTTGAACTAAATTGTGATAGCCCTTATATGTTATTAGTTGCTGGCGTTAAAAATAAAATTTCTATGCAAAATAAAAAAGAAAAATCCTCGTCTATTTTAGATCAATTAAACCAGTTGAGATCAAACATTCCCGCTGTAACTCATGTTGATTACTCTGCTAGGGTACAAACAGTACATAAAGATATAAATAAAAAGTTTTATGGTTTAATAAGCAAGTTTAATGAAATTAGTTCATGCCCAGTGGTAGTGAATACTTCATTTAATATTCGTGGTGAACCCATAGTTTGCTCACCTAGTGATGCCTTTAAATGTTTTATGGGTACTAATTTAGATATTTTAGTTATTGAAAATTATATATTATTTAAGGATAAACAAAAAAAAACATCGATTAAAAATTATAAAGATCAATTCGAACTTGATTAATTTGATATTTTTTTAGGTAGATATTTATGATTAAAAAAATTAATTTAGTTGGCACGGTTAATTTAATATTTTATTTTTTTTTATTATTTGCATTTTTAGGCGTTGCACTATTAGAGCTAGCTTCGTTTGTTTTATTATGTACTTTTTTAATATATTTATACAACGTCAAAACAAAAATAGATCTAAACAAATATATATTGTTTTTTATATTTTTTTATTTTTTCATATTTATTCAATCATTATTCTCTAATTATTCAGATTTGAAATATACAGGCTTGGGTTACATAAGATTTATTATTTTTAATGTAATTTTAATATATTTTTTAATCAATTCGGTAATTAAACAAAATAAAAATTATTTAAATATTCTCTTGTTAATGTTTTTGGTTATTATTTTTGACTCCATTTTTCAATTTTTTGTTGGATATAATATTTTTGGAATAGAAATCTATAAAAATAGAATATCTAGTTTTTTTGGCGACGACTTAATTTTAGGTAGTTTTATGATAAAAGCTTTCCCGATTTTAGCATGGTTTTTAATTTACAATAATTTTGATTTTAAAAAAAATTTTCTTAAAATTAGTACTTTTTTTGGATTTTATTTTTTCGTAATATTAATTAGCGGAGAAAGAACAGCAATTTTTTTAACAATTATTATTGTTTTTACTAGTATTATATTTATTTCAAAACTTAGAAATGTATTAATTTTATCAACTTTTTTATTTTTGTTTTTTTCAACTTTAATCTCAAATTTTAATATTGGTCAAAAAACAGATCCATTAAATAGAATTTTTTTTAAGACTTTTTATCAAATAACAAACTACAATTTAAATCATCCAAAATTAAAAGATTACAAACTTAGTGATAGATTAAAAAATGTTGAAATAAATAATGTAAATTTATTTTCGAAAGATCATCAGGGACATTATGAATTAGCTATAAACATATTTAAAAATAATATATTTTTTGGTAATGGAATTAGAGGATTCAAATCTTACTGTAGAGACATTAACTATGACTCAGATATTGGTATGTGTTCAGTNCACCCTCATAATACTTTGTTACAAATACTCTCTGAGCTTGGTTTATTTGGTCTAGTATTTTATTTAGTAGCAGCTTTATATTTTTTGTATTGGTTTTTTTACTGTATTATCAACAAAAAAAAAATTCGGTCAAATCATTATGAAATGTTAATGCTAATCTCATTAGGAATTATAATTGCTTACTTGCCAATTGTTCCATCAGGAGATTTTTACAACGGATGGATTTCCTATCTTAACTATTATACAATTGCTGTATTCTATTATTCAATAAAAATGATAAAAACAAAAGCCCACTAAAATGAAAAAAATTGAATTATACGCAGATGGTTTAAAGATCAACGAATTTGATGAAAATTTTGGTTTAGATATTGATGGCTATACATTTAATCCATCAATTTTTAAAAATCATGGTGCATCTAATTATTTAGATTATGGAAAAGAATTAATAAAAAAATCAAAAGGTAAACCAATTTCTTTAGAAGTATTTGCAGATAATGACAACGAGATGATAGAGCAGGCTAAAATATTAAATAATTTGGGTAAAAATGTTTATGTAAAAATTCCAATAACATTTACTAACGGAGATTATACTTTAAAAGTGTTAGATTATTTAGTTCAGAATAAAATTAAAATTAATCTTACAGCTATATTCACGATTCATCAAATTGAACGAGTTATCACATCTTTAAAAGATACAAATACTATTTTATCTGTTTTTGCAGGAAGAATATATGACTCTGGTCAAGACGCATTTAAAATAATGTGTGAAATCACAAAATTAGTAAAAAATAAAAGTAAATGTAAAACATTATGGGCAAGTCCTAGAATGTCTTATGATTATATAAGCGCTATTCATTCAGGAGCAGACATTATTACTATGCAAGGAAGTCAAATTAAGAAATTAAAATTATTTGGAAAAGATTTAAATGAATTTTCTTTGGAAACTGTAAAACAATTTCATAATGATGCCAAAAGCTCGGGTTTTAAAATTTAACAAATTCTATAGTAATAAGATCTAAAAATGTTATTAAATAAAAATGTCAGATTTGTATATCTTTTTTTCATTACTATTTTTTATAAATATTTTGATTATTTTTAATATTGATAAAATAAATAAACTTATAAATATCTATGATATTCCAGATAGTAAAATAAAACTTCACAAAAAAAAAACTGCGATAACTGGAGGTTTAATAGTTTTATTGAATTTTATATTATGTCTAATATTATCTCATTTATTAAACATAAATTTGTTTCCCTTAAAAGTACAAACAAACGACATATTTACTTTTATTGTTTGGCCAATCTCTTTATTTATTCTAGGTTTTTACGATGACAAGCGTCCCATAAATCCAACAATAAAATTATTTTTGGCCTTATTATTTATCTCAATAGTAATTTTAACGAATCCATCATTGGTCATAGAGTCTGTCAGTTTATCATTTTATAAATATAGAATTTTTTTTGAAAATACGTCAATAATTTTTACAGTCTTTTGTTGTTTAATATTTCTTCATGCAGCTAATATGTTTGATGGAATAAATTTACAATCTATTTCGTTTTTTTTATTATTAAATTTATTTATTTTTTTAAAAACAGACTTTTTTGTATTATCATTATTTTTTTTTATAGTGTTGGTTACTCTTTTAATTCTAAATTATAGAAACAAAACATTTTTGGGCGATGGAGGAATTTATGCTCTTTGTAGTGTATATAGTTTTTTTTTATTATTTCAGTACAACAATATTGGCGGTAAGATACCATACGCTGATGAAATTTTTATAATTTTAATGTTACCAGGTTTCGATTTGTTAAGAGTCTCTATTGAGAGACTATTAAAAAAAACAAACCCTTTTATAGGCGATCGAAATCACATACACCATTTATTAATTAAAAGATTTTCAACTATAAAATCGAACATAATATTATTTACTTTTATGTTTTTACCAATAACTTTATATAATATTTCTGATATAAATAGCTTATTTATAATAATGCTATTTTTCATAATTTATTTGTCCACCATTATTAAATTGAGATGACTCACAATATTATTATCGGAAAAAAAAGTGTTTTGTCTGATGCATTAAAAAAAGATATTAAAAACACTACAATATTGTCAGCAAATTCAACTGAAATATTTAAAAATTTAAAATTTTTCAAAAACAAAAAAATTAATTTAATTTTTAATAATTTTTATCCTGCTAATAAATTAAATACACTTAATAAGAATAATTATGAAACTCTGAATAATTTGGCTTTAAAATTAACAGGTAATATACTTAATTTTTTTAAAATATCGCAAATACAAAAAATTATATATACTAGCAGTTCTTCAGTATACTCTATTCCAAATAACATAATTAATTTAGATCATGATAAAATAAATAGAAATTTACAGGCATCATATAAACTGTCTGCCGAGACTCTAATTAATAACTTTTGTAAAAAAAATAATATTAAATTTTATATAATGAGGGTTTTTAATACATATGGAGATGAACGTTGCGATTTTTCTTTTATTGAGAAAGTAATAAGATCAAAAAAGAATCATAAGAAAATAAACCTAATTAATGGAGGAAATTCTTTAAGAGATTTTATTAATTTAGATGATATAGCTAAAATTTATAACTTGTTTTTAAAAAAAGACTACAAAAGTGGAATTTATGACATAGGAACTGGAAAAGGATATCTTATAAAAGATATAGTTAGTTATTTAAAATTTAAGAGTAATAAAATAAAGCAGTCGAAAAATCTAAGTGAAAACAATTTTTCAATAGCAAATATTACAAAATTTAATGAAATATTGCCTAATTTTAAATTCTCAAGTTTAGAAAAATATTTGAATAAGAAATGTAAAATCAAAAAACAAAAACCAATAAAATATAGTTCACTAAAAAAATTTCATAATCTATTAGTTTCTGGAANTATTATTTATGGAGCTGGATTCGCGGGTAGAGCAATTTTATCAGAATTGAGAAATAATAATGAAGAAGTCTTGTATTTTGTTGATGATAATCCTAAATTAATTAATACAATAGTGAACGGAGTAAGTGTAATAAGTTTTAGTGATTTAATAGGTATTAAACATAATATAAATATAAAAAGAGTTTATCTATCTATACCTTCATTAGGACAAGTAAGATTAGAGTTAATGTTGAATAAATTAAAGCAACATTTCTTTGATGTTAGATTTTTGCCACAAAAAAAATATTTATTATCTGATAAATTAGATCTTAACGACTTTACGCTTAATGAAATTAATTATTTGTTAAAAAGGAAACAAGTTATTCCTAAAAGAATATCTGGTTTAACAAAAAAAATTGTATTGGTAACAGGCGCAGGGGGATCAATCGGTTCGGAAATTTGTAGACAGTTAATATTACAAAAAGCTAAAAGTGTAGTTTGTTTAGATCACTCTGAACTTGCAATTTATAATTTAAAGAAAAGACTTAAAAATGAATGTAAATATTTTTTAGGGGATATGAGCGATAATTTTTTTGTAGAAAATCTTATTAAAATTCATAAAGTAAACTTAATTATCCACGCTGGTGCTTACAAACATGTAAATATTTTAAAAGATAATATCATGTCGGCAGTAAAAAATAATATTTTTGGAACTATAACATTATGTAATTTATCACTTAAATATAAAACAGATTTTTTATTGATTTCAACGGACAAAGCAGCCCAACCTAAATCAATTTTAGGATATACCAAAAAGATTTCCGAGATGTACTGTGAGTATCTGGGATCGCATAGGAATGATAAAAAATTTATAAATATTGTTAGATTTGGTAATGTATTNGGGAGCTCTGGATCAGCAATTTCAAATTTTTTAGATCAAATAAATAATAATTTAAAAATTACTGTAACTAATAAAAAAGCAACACGTTATTTTATGACAATAATAGAAGCATGTTATTTAGTTTTACAAACAACGGTCAGTAAACAAAAAAACAAAACTTTTGTATTGAATATGGGCAAACCTTTAAATATTTATAAATTAGCGGAATATTTTGCTAAATTGAAATCAAAAATAAATCCAAATTATAAATTTGAAATAATTGAAACTGGTCTAGGTAAAGAGGAAAAACTACATGAAAATTTATTTGAAAATTCAGAGAGGAAGATAATATATAATAAAAACATTACCATAATTAAAAAGAAAAAATATAATAATTCAATATTTGAGCAAAGGTTTAATACTTTAATAAATCTTTATAAACAGCATCAAGTTTCTAAGCTAGGGAAATTTATCAAAACATTTAAATGATTTATTTTATTTCTTATTCAATATTTTTATTTTTTTCAGTTATAGGCATTGGCAAATTAACAAACTTGTTTTTTAAAAACTTTAAAATACAAGAGCCATTATATGGTATTTTGGGTTTAATATATTTAACAATTTTTTCAACTGTTCTTCATTTTTTTTTAAGTCTTTCTGAATTTATTAACTTATCAATTTTTTTTATTGGATTTTTATTTTTTCTATTTAACAAAGATTTTTCATTATTAAAAAAAACTGATTTTTATATTTTTTTTCTTTTCAGTTTGTTATTATTTTTTGATCATAAACCACACGAAGATTTTGGATACTATCATCTACCATATGTTATCAATTTTAATTCGGAAAAAATAATATTTGGCTTTGGTAATATTGCAGACCCTTATGTTTGGAATTCATTATGGTTAAATTTATTAGCGATATTTAATTTACCAATCGTTAAATACAAATTAATTTCCTTACCATCGCTATTATTACTTGTATATGTTTTGTTATATTTTTTTGATTATATAAAAGTAAACTTAGGAAAAAAAAGATTTAATATTTCTGTCACATTTTCAATTTTTTTTATATTTTATGTTATTATTAAATTTTCAAGGTTTTCTTCTTACGGGATTGATATTCCATCATTATTATTAATTTCAACATTATTTTTATTGCTGATTAATATTTACGAGTTAAATAAAATTAATAATACGCAATTTTATACAATAATTTGTATTTCTTTATTTTTGCCATTAATAAAATTAAGTAACTTTGCAGTCATTTTTATTCTATTTCTTATTCTAATGAATTTTAAATATACGATTAGTTATCCAAAACTTTTAAAAATTTCTACAGTACCAATTTTTTTAGTTACCATTTGGATTATACAACAATTTATTTATACTGGATGTATAGGATTTCCTACCTCTGTTACTTGTTTAAATGTAAATTGGTTTAATAACGATATATTGAACTTGGGACATAAACTTGAAATTATAAATAAGGGTTATTCAAATTTTAAATATAAATCAACCATTTTAGCAGAAAATTATATTGAAAATTTTAATTGGATTTCACATTGGTTCATAAGAACAAAGACTGAATTATCAGAACACTTAATGGCAATATTAGTTGTACCACTATTGATGTCAATTTTTTCATGTTTTAAACTAAGGAGAAACAAAATAAAATTTGAATATTTTCTTTTATTCTTTGTTTATATTATTTTTTCATTAATAATTTTAGAAAAATCTCCGCTTGTTCGTTTTGGCCTCGCAACACTTTTTTTAATTATTTTTTGTCTTTTCATATATTTTCTAGAAATAAATTTTCAAAAGTTAAATAGGAAATTGTTTTTCTCTTTAATATTTTTGTCTTTGGTATATTCTTCCACAAAGAATATTTTAAGAATTGATAATTTTAATTATCCTTATCCAAAATATATTAAGTCAAATTTTGAGACAAAAAAAACAAGCGTTAACAATATATTTTTACATAAACCGGTAAATAAAAATCAAGGGTGGCAAGGCTTTCTATGTTGGAATACACCTTTTATATGTACATATAAATTTGATAATATAATTGTAAATAGACTTAATTTAAATTATTTAATTATATCTAAAAAATGAAAAAATATTTAATAGTGGGTGCAGGTGGATTTATTGCAGGTCATTTAATTAATAAATTAAAAAATGAAGGTAATTTTATTCGTGCAGTAGATATCAAGCCAAATGAGTTTTGGTTTCAAAGATTTAATGAAATTGAAAATTTTACCTTAGATATGACTAAAATTGAGAATTGTCTAAAAATGACAAAAGATATAGATTACGTAATAAATTTAGCTTGTAATATGGGTGGCATTGGTTTTTTAGAAAATAATAAAGCCGAGTGTATGATGTCCGTGTTAATAAATACTCATATGTTGATGGCTTGTAGAGAAAATAAAATTAAAAAATATTTTTTTTCATCGAGCGCGTGCGCTTACAACACTGATTTACAAAAGAATTCTGAAATTGACGGATTAAAAGAGGAAGATGCATATCCTGCTATGCCTGAAGATGGATATGGATGGGAAAAATTATTTAGCGAGCGAATGTGCAGACATTTTTATGAAGATTTTGGTTTAGAAACTAGGGTAGCTAGATTTCATAATATTTATGGACCGTTGGGTACATTTGATGGTGGCAGAGAAAAAGCACCAGCAGCCTTATGTAGAAAAGTAATAGAGGCAGGTTTAAATAAAAAAAAAGAGTTAGATATTTGGGGAGATGGTAATCAGACTAGAAGTTTTCTTTTTATAGAAGATTGTGTTGAAGCTATTATGATTTTATTTAATTCTAATTTTAGAGATCCAATTAATATTGGTAGTGAAGAAAAAGTTTCAATTAATCAATTAGTAACTATCATTGAAGGAATTAGTGGAACTAAACTAAAGAGGAATTATCAATTAGATATGCCAAAGGGTGTTAATGGAAGATCCAGCAATAATAACTTAATTAAAAAAGTACTAAAATGGAATTACAAATATTCACTCAAAGATGGAATTGCAAAAACATATGCATGGATTGAAAGCATGTATTCAAATCGGTCAAACAATGATTTTGTAAAATTCACTAAAAATAATTATAACTAATTTTTAAGAAATTTTAGACTGTCTTTTTCTTTGATGAGGATTTAAAATTAATTTTCTAAGTCTGCAAGATTTTGGTGTAATTTCTAGAGCTTCGTCTGTATTAAGAATGCTTAATTGTTCTGCTATTGCCATTTTCCTTATGGGTGTTAAAACAATATTTTCATCTGTTCCTTGAGTTCTCATATTTGTAAGTTTCTTTCCTTTCATCACATTAACTTCTAAGTCTCCACTTTTAGATGACAATCCAACAATCATACCTTCATAAACAGGGTCATTGTGAGTTACAAACATTTCTCCTCTTGCTTGAAGATTATATATTGCAAAAGCAACTGCTTTTCCATTTTCCATAGAAATTAGAGCCCCATTTCTTCTTCCTTCCATATCACCAGAATACTTTTCATAAGCCTGAAAAATTCTATTCATAACACCAGTTCCTTTTGTTAGAGTTAAAAATCTGCTAGTATATCCCATTAGACCTCTAGTTGGAGCATGAAAGATTAATCTTTTTTTATTTTTACCAGTATTTTTAAGATCAATTAATTTTCCCTTTCTTTTATTTATCGAGTCAATTACTTTAGATGAAAATTCTTCATCTAAATCTATTGTAATTTCTTCATAAGGTTCTAATTTACCTTTCTTTTTATCATTTTTATAAATTACTTTNGGNGGNCTTANTGTCATTTCNAATCCCTCTCTTCTCATTTGAGTAAGTAAAATTTCTAGCATTAATTCTCCGCGTCCACTAATTATAAAAGAATCTTTGTTTTGATTTTCTTCAAATAATATACCAACATTATTTTCTGCTTCTAAAATTAATCTATCTCTAATTTGTGTACTAGTCAGTTTTTTACCTTCAGTCCCAGCTAAGGGCGAACTATTGACAGTTATCGTAATTGACATAGTGGGAGGATCTATTGGTGTTGCATTAATAGGATCATTAACTTCTAAATCACAAATAGTATCTGCTACATTTGCCTTTCCTAAACCTGCTATAATAACAATATCACCAGCCTCACCTACCTCAATAGGAACTTTATTTGTGCCTTCATATCTAAAAATTTTCGTAAGTCTGCCCTCATCAATTGTTTCACCTTGAAGATTAATTGCTTTAATTTTTTGATTTGCTTTTGCAGATCCTTGTTTAATCTTACCAACCAAACTTCTACCCAAAAAACTATCAGAGTAAAGCAATGTAGACAACATAGCAAAAGGTTTTGTTTTGTCTAAATCTTCAGGTTTTACTTTCTCAATAATTAAGTCCAACAAAGGATGTAGGTTTTTTCGTGGTCCATTTATTTCTTTATCTGCCCACCCAGATCTACCACTAGCATATATCACTGGAAAATCTAATTGCTCATCATTAGCATCTAAATTTACAAATAAGTCGAATGTTTCATTAAGCACTTCATTAGCTCTTTGATCAAGCTTATCTAATTTATTAATTATAACTATAGGTTTCAAACCTTGTTTTAGTGCTTTAGCCAAGACAAATTTTGTTTGAGGCATAACACCCTCTGCGGAATCTATTAGTAATAAAGCCCCATCAGCCATATGTAAAACTCTTTCAACTTCAGCGGCAAAATCTCTATGCCCGGGCGTATCTATTATATTTATTCTGAAGTTTTTCCAATTTATGGATGTAGGTTTTGCTAAAATTGTAATTCCTCTTTCTTTTTCAAGTTCGCCTGAATCCATCACCCTTTCTTCAACAAATTGATTTTCTCGAAATAAGCCACTTTGTTTCATTAAATTATCTATCAAAGTTGTTTTGCCATGGTCAACGTGAGCAATGATAGTAATATTTATTATTTTATTCATAATGATTGGTTGCGGGGCTTGGATTTGAACCAAGGACCTTCAGGTTATGAGCCTGACGAGCTACCAGACTGCTCCACCCCGCGATGAATTAGTCTTTTATAACGAAGAATTTGAACTATCAACAAAATTTTTGTAAGTTTAAGAGTATATTGGTTTAATTAACATTTAAATTAATTGATCTACTTCTGACATTACTCTGCATTGATATTTTTTATTAATCATTTATCTTCAGCTTTTTTTAAATTATACTTAGGTGACGTCGGGCATGTAGTTCATTGGTAGAACGCTACGTTGACATCGTAGAGGTAGCAAGTTCAATTCTTGCCATGCCCACCAAAATTACCATCTTTTAATTAAAAAAAGATCTTTACCAGATGAGAAAAAATATGTATTAACTCCTTGCCTGGTAATTATTGCGAAGGGGCAATACCCGATCCCATTTCGAACTCGGAAGTCAAGTCCTTCTGCGCCGATGGTACTTTGCCTTAAGGTACGGGAGAGTAGGTCGTTGCCAGGCTTGATAAATAAAATGCATATTTTCATTACAGGCATAGCAGGTTTTTTAGGATCCAATTTAGCTGAATATTATTTAAATAAAGGTTTTAAAGTTTCAGGATGTGATAATCTTATCGGTGGTTCTTTAGACAATATTGATCAAAAAAAAGTTATCTTTCATAAAATAAACTGTGAAGACTTAAATAAATTATCAGCAGCTATGAAAGGAGTTGACGTCGTTTGTCATGCAGCTGCATATGCCCATGAAGGATTATCAAGTTTTTCACCTACTTTAATTTGTAATAATAATGTTACTGGTAGTGTATCTGTTTTTACAGCCGCTATACAAAATAAAGTTAAGAGAGTTGTATATTGCTCTTCAATGGCAAGGTATGGCAACGTAAAAGTTCCTTTTAAAGAGGACGATAAAATTAATCCTGTTGATCCTTATGGAGTATCTAAAGTTGCTGCAGAAAATATTTTAAAAATTTTAAGTAATACTCATAATTTCCAATATAATATAGCAGTTCCGCATAACATAATTGGACCAAAACAGTCCTATACCGATCCTTATAGAAATGTAGTTTCTATTATGACAAACTTAATGTTACAAAATAGAAAGCCAATTATTTATGGTGACGGTGAGCAACAGAGATGTTTCTCAGATATTGATGATTGTATTTTTTGTTTAGACAAACTATTAACAGATAAAAATATTGTTGGAGAAATTGTTAACATTGGTCCAGATGAAGAGTTCATCACAATAAATAAGTTATTTGAAATGCTTTCCAATAAATTAAAGTTTAATCAGGATGCTCAATATTATGAAGATAGACCGAATGAAGTTAAGCATGCAGTTTGTTCTGCTGATAAAGCAAGAAAGCTATTAAATTATAACACTAAGGTAAAGTTAAGTGACTCTTTAGATAAGGTTATAGATTATATAAAAATTAAGGGACCTAAAAAATTTGTCTATAATTATGAGGTAGAAATATTAAATGAAAAAACTCCAAAAAGTTGGAAAGAAAAGTTGTTTTAACAAGCTAATTAATGGTATAAGTGATTTATGAAAGTTGTATCATCATTAAAGTCTTTAAAAAAACGTGATTTAAATAATAAATTAGTCAAAAGAAAAGGCAAGCTTTACGTAATTAATAAGAAAAATCCCAGAATGAAAGCTCGCCAGGGATAATGGATATTAAAGATCAAAAGAAAACATGGGACGTCTTTACTAAATTTGTTGTGATTGTTTCTGCTATTGTTATTTTGATACTAGTAGGAATGGCAATTTTTCTTTTATAAACTTTATTATTATTAAATAAAAAATTTATTTTCTTGTTTTCATAATTTAATTATTTATAAGAAATTACATGATTTTAGGATGTATCTCAGAAACAGCTGATTTTGAAAAAAGAGTAATGCTAAATCCAGACGGGGTAAAAAAAATTAAATCCTTGGGGTTAGATATTATGATACCAAAAAATTATGGATTGAGTTCAGATTATTCAGATGATGAATATAAAAATTCTGGAGCAATAATATCTGAAGATAATGAAGTTTCACAAAAATCAGATATCATATTGAAAATCTCTCAAAGAAATATTACTGACTTTAAATTTAAAAATGGTGCGAAATTAATTATTGGATTTTTTAATAATCATGATGAAAAAGCTGTTAACTTGATTAAACAAAATAATCAAAAAATATTTGCTTTGAATTTACTGCCACGAATTACAAGAGCCCAAGCCATGGACGTTTTGTCATCCCAAGCAAATTTAGCTGGTTATAAAGCAGTGATTGATACAGCTTATGAATTTCAAAAAGCATTGCCAATGATGATGACAGCAGCCGGAACTGTAACGCCTGCAAAATATTTTATTTTAGGAGCTGGAGTTGCTGGCTTACAGGCGATAGCAACAGCAAAAAGATTAGGAGCCGTTGTTTCTGCAACCGATGTTCGTTTAGCTTCAAAAGAACAAGTTGAAAGCTTAGGTGCAAAATTTATATTTGTTGAAGATCAAGAAGATATGGAAACTGATGGAGGATATGCAAAAGAAGCAAGTGAGGAATTTAAAAAAAAACAAGAGAAATTAATAAAAGAAACAGTTAAAACACAAGATATTATTATTTGTACTGCATTAATTCCTGGAAAAAAAGCACCAAGAATAATTACTGAGGAAATGGTTTTATCAATGAAACCTGGATCAGTAATATGCGATTTGGCTGCTGCGCAAGGAGGAAATTCTGCTTTTTCTGAGCCAGATAAAATTGTAGTAAAAAATGGAGTTAAAATAATTGGTTATAGCAATTACGCATCTAGAATACCAGGATCAGCATCAGCTTTATTGTCAAAGAATATAATCAACTTTTTAAATTTAATTTTTAATAAGGAAAAAAAAATTGTAGAAATTAAAGAAGACGATGAAATAATTAAAGGAGTATTATTAAAATAATGGAAATTGATCCTTTTGTTTTCAGATTGGCGATTTTTATACTTTCAATTTTTGTTGGATATTATGTAGTTTGGAGCGTTACTCCAGCATTGCATACCCCATTAATGTCAGTGACTAATGCCATATCATCTGTAATTATTGTAGGTGCTCTAATTGCAGTTGCTGTTTCAAACTCAGATAGTTCAATCATATCTTTCTATTCTGGAATTTTTGGTATTTTATTAGCAGCAATTAATATTTTTGGGGGTTTTCTAGTAACCATGAGAATGTTGAAAATGTATAAAAAAGGAAAAAAGAAATAAATGATTTCTGCAAATTACGTAGCCTTATTATATTTAATTTCTGGAATATTTTTTATTCTAGCTTTAAGAGGTCTTTCCTCTCCTGAGACCTCTAGAACTGGAAATTTATTTGGAATTTCTGGGATGGCAATTGCAATTGTCACAACACTATTAAGTTTGAATAGTTTAAATGAACTAATTATAAATATTTCTTACATACTAGTACCACTATTAATTGGTGGAGTTATCGGTGGACTAATAGCAGCCAGGATTGCGATGACTGCAATGCCTCAGCTGGTTGCCGGGTTTCACAGTTTAGTAGGTTTATGTGCTGTTTTAATTGCAGTAGCAGCTTTTTACGACCCTGCATCATTTGGGATTTACGAAAATGGTAAAATAAAATTAGCATCACTTATTGAAATGTCAATTGGATCTTCTATAGGTGCAATTACATTTTCTGGATCTTGTATCGCTTTCTTAAAACTACAAGGTATCATGTCTGGTTCGCCAATTGTATTTAGAGGTCAACATATTATAAATTTATTAATAGGAATTGGTATTATCATTTCAGTTGTATTATTTGCAATGGACCAATCAGAAAAGTATTTTTGGATTATTACATTA
>PAFP01000005.1 GCA_002704185.1 Candidatus Pelagibacter sp. | reverse complement strand
AAGGTAAAAAAAACGCACCTTGTATAATATTCATAGATGAAATTGATGCTGTCGGAAGAAGCAGAGGCGCTGGTCTTGGCGGGGGTAATGATGAAAGAGAACAAACACTTAATCAATTGCTCGTTGAGATGGATGGTTTTGAGACTAATGAAGGTGTAATTTTAATAGCTGCTACTAACAGACCAGACGTTTTAGATCCTGCTCTATTAAGACCAGGTAGATTTGATAGACAAGTAGTTGTGCCAAATCCAGATATAATAGGTAGAGAGGCAATTTTAAAAGTTCATTTAAAGAAAATATCTTATGGTCCAGATGTAAATCCAAGAACAGTTGCTAGAGGTACTCCGGGATTTTCAGGTGCAGATTTAGCTAATATAGTTAATGAGTCAGCACTTCTAGCGGCAAGAAAAAACAAAAGAATTGTAACTATGGTAGATCTAGAGGAAGCAAAAGATAAAGTTATGATGGGTGCCGAGAGAAGATCAATGGTTATGACAGAAGACGAGAGAAAACTCACTGCATATCATGAAAGTGGACATGCGATTGTTTCTTTAAATCAATCTGCATCTGATCCTATTCATAAAGCTACTATTATTCCAAGAGGTAGAGCTTTGGGTATGGTCATGCGATTACCTGAAAGAGATCAATTATCAATCACAAGAGAAAAAATGTTTGCTGATATTGCGGTTGGTAGCGGAGGAAGAATTGCAGAAGAAATGATCTTTGGTTATGATAAAATTACATCAGGTGCTTCATCAGATATTGAAATGGTTACGAAAATGGCAAAGAACATGGTAACAAGATTTGGTATGAGTGATGAGCTTGGTTTTTTAGCGTATCAAGAAAATGAAGAAGAAGTTTTTCTTGGACGATCAGTCGCTCGACAACAAAATGTTTCTGAAGAAACTGCTAAAAAAATTGATTCAGAGGTAAAAAAGATAGTTGAAAAAGGTTATAGCACAGCTAAAGACATACTCAGCAAAAAAGCTGATGATTTACATAAGTTAGCAAAAGCATTGTTAGAATACGAAACTCTCTCAGGTGACGAGATTAGAGATTTGATATTAAGAAATATTTATCCTAGCAGAAACCAAAAAAGAGATGACGACCAAACACCTAAACAAGAAAGCGCATTGGGGTCTATTGGACTAAAGCCAAAATTGCAAAACTAAAAATATATGGTCAAATTCTATGTGAGGCCGTTAGAATTATCTTACGGGTCTGACGCAAAACGTTTTGTAAAGCTCAAATTAGCAAAAAAACTGTGTGGTAGAAATGATATTTCTTTCTCAAAATTAGAAATAATAAAAAGAGACAAAGCAGTAAAAAAAAAAATTATTTATATTCAAGATTTAAAACAAATTGAATTAAAAAATAAAAATAATATTAAAAATTTAATTAAAAATTTAATTTCCAAAAGAAAACCTTATCTTGGAATAAATTTAAATAGCCCAAGATTATTTGGTATATTAAACATTACACCAGACAGCTTCTCAGACGGAGGACTTTACTTTAAAAAAACTTTAGCAGTTAAACATGCAAAAAAACTATTAAAAGATGGTGCTGATATTATCGATATTGGCGGAGAGTCCACAAGGCCTGGCGCTAAATTAATATCAGTGAACGAAGAAAAAAAAAGAATTTTAAATATAATTAAAAATTTAAAAAAATTTAGAATATCAGCCGATACTAGAAAATCTGAGGTTATGATTGATTCTATAAAAAATGGAGCTAAAATTATTAATGATGTTTCAGGACTTGATTATGATAAAAAATCAATAAATGTTATATTAAGATTTAAGCCAAATATAATATTAAATCATTCAAAGGGTAACCCACAGACAATGCAAAAAAACCCAAAATACAAAAATGTATTATTAGATATATATGACTACTTAGAAAATAAAATTAATTTATTAGTAAATCATGGTTTTAAAAGGGATAAAATCATTGTAGATCCAGGTATTGGATTTGGTAAAAACCTTGAGCATAATCTTAAGTTGATGAGTCATATTGGAATATTTCATGCATTAGGGTGTCCTATAATGTTGGGATCATCAAGAAAGAGTTTTATAGCAAAAGTTATGAAAAATAGGGTAACTAAAAACAGGATTGGAGGGACTATAGCATCTGTGCTAACTGGGGCTAACCAAGGCGTTCAATTTTTTCGAGTACATGATATAGCCTCTGTTAAAGAAGCGCTAAATATTAATCAATCTTTAATCAACATATAATGAAAAAATATTTCGGTACTGATGGAATTAGAGGAACTGTTAACATTGGAAATATTGATGGTGAAAAGTTTTTTAAATTTGGTTTAGCTGCTGGGACATATTTTAAGAATTTAAAAAAAGTCAAACAATTAGCTATTATTGCAAAAGATACTAGACTTTCAGGATATACCCTTGAACCTGCCATTGTTTCTGGCCTCACATCAGCCGGTATGCAAGTAATAACGTTTGGTCCACTTCCAACAAATGGATTGGCAATGCTTACAAAAAAAATGAAGGCCAATCTAGGAATAATGATTACTGCCTCTCATAACCCTTTTTATGACAATGGATTAAAACTTTTTGGACCTGATGGTATGAAATTATCAGATAAAATTGAGAAAAAAATTGAGAGGATAATTGACTCAAAAACATCTATTCATCTATCTAAACCAGATTATCTTGGAAGAGTAAAAAGACTTGAAAATGGTAATGAACAGTATTTAGAAATATTAAAAAGTAATTTTCCTAAGAATTTTTCCTTAAATGGAATAAAAATTGTATTAGATTGTGCCAATGGTGCAGGATATAAAGCAGGTCCAAAACTCTTCAAATCATTAGGCGCTAAAGTTGTTGTAATAGGCGCAAATCCAAATGGATTAAATATAAACCTAAATTGCGGATCTACTTATCCTTCTAAAATTCAGTCAGCGGTAAAAAAATATAAAGCTGATATTGGAATTGCATTAGATGGTGACGGTGACAGAGTAATAATGTGCGATGAAAAGGGAAAAATGATTGATGGAGATCAAATTATCGCAATGCTAGGACAAAGATGGAAAAGGAAAAAAATATTGCGGGGTGGTATTATTGGAACTCTTATGTCTAATTATGGATTAAACCAATTTTTCAAAAAACAAAATATTAAATTTTTGAGATCGAATGTAGGAGATAGATACGTAAAAGAAATGATGC
The DNA here is from genome assembly GCA_002704185.1 of Candidatus Pelagibacter sp. Taxonomy (GTDB): domain Bacteria; phylum Pseudomonadota; class Alphaproteobacteria; order Pelagibacterales; family Pelagibacteraceae. The sequence goes on along the minus strand of PAFP01000005.1, from coordinate 7,713 downwards.
ATAAATATAAATTTAATTTAGGTGGCGAACAATCTGGTCACATTATCTTAGGTAAATTTGCTACAACCGGTGATGGATTGTTAGTTGCATTGGAAGTACTATTTTCCTTACGAAAAGGATACAAAGCCAGTAAAGTTTTGAGAGTTTTTAAGCCTGTTCCACAAAAACTAATTAATGTAAAAGTTAGAGATAAAACAATAATTAATAAGCCCAAGGTTAAAAAGGCAATATTTATTGTAAACAAGATAATAAAAAGCCAAGGACGAGTTCTAGTTAGACCGTCTGGAACAGAGCCCAAAGTTAGAATCATGGTAGAAACTTCAAATCAAAATTTAATGAAAAAATGTATTAATTCATTAATAAAGGTTATTAAATAGATTGAGGCCAAAATCAAAAATATTAATTATAGCTGGATCTGACTCATCGGGTGGAGCAGGTATACAGGCAGACATTAAGACAGTTACTGCTTTAGGATCATACGCAATGACAGCAGTTACTGCAATAACAGCACAAAACACACAAGGTGTTTATGATATACAGGGTATATCTTTGAAAAATCTTGAAAAGCAAATAATGCTAACATGTAAAGATATATACCCAGACGCAATTAAGATTGGTATGTTACATTCTTCAAAATTAATACAAGTCGTCGAAAAATGTCTTTCTAAAATAAAAGTTAAAAGAATAGTTCTAGACCCTGTTATGGTTTCAAAAGGTGGTATTAGACTTATTAGTAATAAAGCAGTAAAGGATTTAAAAAAAATAATTAAAAAGTCATTAATAATTACCCCAAATATACCTGAGGCGGAAGTCCTTACAAATATGAAAATTAAATCTGTTGAAGATATGATTTTAGCATCAAACAAACTACTAAAGTTAGGAGCAAAAAACATTTTATTAAAAGGCGGTCACCAAAATACTAAAATTTTAAAAGATTTATTTTTAAATAAAAAAGAATTTAAAATAATTTCAAATAAAAGGGTAAAATCAAAAAATACGCACGGAACAGGTTGTACTTTATCAAGTGCCATTGCAACTTTTTTATCTTGTGGAAAACCAATCAATAAATCTTGTGAGCTTGCGATTAGGTATGTTAATCAAGCAATTAGGAGCAATATTAATTATGGAAAAGGGCACGGGCCAATTAACCATTTAAATTCATTCATCCTGGAGAAAAAGTTTAAATAATGAGAAATATTGTTGTAGTTGGATCTCAATGGGGTGATGAGGGTAAAGGAAAAATAGTTGATTGGTTGTCTGACCAAGCTGACGTCGTGGTTAGGTTTCAAGGCGGACATAATGCCGGTCACACATTGGTTATTGACGGTAAAACTTATAAACTTAAACTTTTACCTTCAGGTATAGTGAGGCCAAATAAAATTTCAATTATTGGAAATGGTGTTGTTGTAGACCCTTGGGCTTTACTAGATGAGATTAAGCAAATTAGCAAACAAGGTATAAGAGTCGATCAGAGTAATTTAATTTTATCAGAAGCGGCAACATTAATTATGCCTTTTCACAAAGAGATGGACGAAATAAGAGAAGATGCAGCGGGCTCAAAAAAAATTGGAACAACTCGTAGGGGTATTGGACCGGCTTATGAAGATAAAGCTGGAAGACGTTCTATAAGAGTTATGGATTTAAGATCTGAGTCTAACTTAGATGGTAGATTAGAAAATGTTCTGCTACACCATAATGCAATAAGAAAAGGACTTAAGAAAAAAATATATAGAAAAGATGAACTAAAAAAACAATTGCTTGAGATTGCCCCTAAAATTTTAAAGTTCGCAAGACCAGTATGGAAAAAAATATCCGAATACAATGATAAAAAAGCAAAAATTTTGTTCGAAGGCGCTCAAGGTGTTTTACTTGATGTAGATCACGGCACATACCCATATGTCACTTCCTCAAATACTGTAGCTGGCTCAGCTGCCATTGGAGCAGGATGTGGACCAGGAACCATAAATTTTGTTTTAGGTATCACAAAAGCTTATACAACAAGGGTGGGCGAGGGCCCATTTCCAACAGAACTTAAAGATAATATAGGAAAGTTATTAGGTAAACGTGGAAAGGAATTTGGTACAGTAACTAGTCGTGAAAGAAGATGTGGATGGTTTGATGGAGTCCTTGTAAGACAAACAATTAAAATTTCTGGAATTGATGGAATAGCATTAACAAAGCTGGACGTTCTTGATGAGTTAGATGAAATTAAAATTTGTGTTGGTTATGAGCTAGATGGACAAAGCATTGATTATCTTCCAGCCGCAGTGGAAGATCAATTGAAAGTAAAACCTATTTATAAAAATTATGAAGGATGGAAATCTTCTACTAAGGGAGTGAGGAATTTTGATGCGCTTCCAGAAAAAGCTAAAATTTATATCACTGATTTAGAAGATTTTATTGGTGCTAAAATATGCAGTATATCTACGAGTCCAGAAAGAGAAGATACTATATTAATTTATAATCCTTTTGATAATAATGATAATGTGACAGGACATTGGAATATATAAACTTAATTTATAAATATACGACTTATCGATGCAAAAATGCCATGACCAGATAACTCTATTAATATTATACCAATAACTATTAATAATAATTTTTTATTTTTGAATAATTTGTTCATTGGTTAGCTATAATTAGTTTTTGTTTTTTTGCCATTTCAAGCATTTGTTTTTGTATTTTTTCAAAAGCTCTATTCTCAATTTGTCTTATCCTCTCTCTGCTCACTTTATATTTGATGCTTAATTCTTCTAATGTTTTAGGTTCGTCTATTAACTTTCTTTCATATAAAATTGATTTTTCTCTATCTTCTAAAATATTTAGTGCTTTATCCAGTAAAACTTGTCTTTTATTTAATTCTTGTTTCTGTGCTATTTGTAATTCATGATCTGCACTTTCATCAACAATCCAATCTTGCCATTCCCCATTATCTTGATCAGAAAGAATTGGTGCATTGAGAGATTTTTCGTGACCCGATAATCTTTGTTCCATGCTTTTCACTTCATCTTCTTTAACATCAAGTCTATCAGCAATCTCAGTAATTTGCTGAGGTAGTAAATCTGATTGATCTGCCTTCATAATTTGAGATTTAATTTTTCTTAAATTGAAAAAAAGTTTTTTTTGTGCAGCGGTGGTTCCAATTTTTACTAAGCTCCATGATCTTAATATATATTCTTGTATTGATGCTTTAATCCACCACATTGCATAAGTTGCTAATCTAAAACCCTTTTCAGGATCAAATTTTTTTACAGCTTGCATTAACCCGATGTTACCCTCTGACACCAATTCATTTACTGGTAAACCATAACCTCTATATCCCATAGCAACTTTAGCTACTAATCTTAAATGGCTTGTAACTAATTTATGAGCTGATTCTTTGTCACCTTTCTCCCTCCAATTTTTTGCTAACACATATTCGTCAGCAGCATCAAGCATAGGAAATTTTCTAATTTTAGATAAATATGCCTCGAAACTTCCATCAGGGGTAAGAATTGGTAAATTAGATTTTGCAATATTTTTAGACATAATAAATATTTAGTTTCATATTTATAAATAACAAGTAGCTAATTTGCTAATTTTTCAAGGATTTTTCTTAATTTTAATAAATCTTTTGGAAGTTTTGACGTAAAACTCACAAAATTATTATTTTTAGGGTGAATAAAACCCAGTGTATTTGCATGAAGAGCTTGTCTCTTAAATACCCTTAAATAGTCAACTAAAGACGGATCTACTTCATTGAATTTTTTAATTTTTTTTCCATATGTTTGGTCTCCAATTATATAATTTTTTTTGAAATTTAAATGCACTCTAATTTGATGAGTTCTACCCGTCTCTAGAATACATTTTAGTAGACTGATATCAGGAATTTTTTTTCCTCTAAAAATGCTTATAGTCTCGTAATTTGTAATGGCACTTTTTCCCCTTTGAGCAAGCACACTCATTTTTTGCCGATTTGTTTTGCTTCTTCCAATTAGTGTTTTAATACTCCCTTTTAGAGGCTTAATAATTCCGTATACAAAAACTAAATAACTTCTCTTAATTGTATGATTTTCAAATTGTTTTGATAAAAATTTATGTGTTTTGTCATTTTTAGCCACAACTATTAAACCACTTGTATCTTTATCAATTCTATGAACTATCCCTGGTCTATCCAAACCATTAATTTGAGATAAATTATTTTTATAATAATATAGCAAACCATTGACCAAGGTATTATTGTAATTACCTGCTCCAGGATGAACAACCATGCCAGCAGGTTTTTCTACAACAATTATATCCTCATCTTCGTAAATAATATTAATATGTATTTTGGATGGTTTTATGTTTATTTCATGCACAATATTCTCAAAACTAATTTTGTCGCCAATATTCAGTTTTTTAGATGGCTCAGTTATAGTTTTATTATTTACTTTCAAAAGTGAAGCTTTAATAATTTTATTAATTTTGCTTCTACTAAAATTTGATAGATTCGAAACTACTATTTGATCAACTCTTTTTTTATGATCTTTTTCTTTGACAATGAAATTATGTTTTGTAATCATCAATTAATTATAATACTTTTGGGCCTATAGTGTAATGGATAGCACAAGTGTCTTCGGAACATTTAGTTTGGGTTCGAATCCTGATAGGCCCGCCATATTATTCACCTATATTCACAAGAGTGCCCTTAATTTTTGCACTTTTATAAGCTTTATAAAAAATAGATACTCCAAGCCCGATATAAAAAATATTTAATCCAATTGCTAGAGAAATATTTTTATAATTTACAGTATTATTGACGAGTATTGATCTCATTTCTTCAAAAATGTGAGCTAGGGGAAAAGATAATGCTAATGGTTTAACCCAGTCTGGCAATATATCTACTGGATAATATATACATCCTAGTGGAGCTATAAAAAATAGGCTTGCCCATGCCACATTTTCAAATGAGGGTCCAAACCTAATTAAACCTGCAGTCACTAATAAACCTAAAGTAACTCCAAACATGTATAACGATAAAAGCAGTAAGTATAATGGTAATCCTAATTTGAATATTGAAATATCAAATAAAGGCATTGCAATAAATACAGCAGGCACTAGACCTAATAATGTTCTCAAAAGCGCTGTTGATGTTAATGCACAAATGACTTCGCTTGATCGTAGAGGTGATACGAATAAATTTATTAAATTTCTACTCCAAATTTCTTCTAAAAATAACATGTTATAACTGATGCTTGATCTAAATAGAAAATCATAAAGAATTGCTGCTGTTAAAATTACTCCAACAGCATTACCGAAATAACTACTATACATAGTAAAAAATTTTGAAACAAAACCCCAAAGAATAATTTGAACAGTTGGCCAATATATTAAATCAAATATTCTTGGAAAAGAACCTTTGATTAAATAAAAGTGTCTTAACATTAAAGATAAAATACGTCTAATTTTCATTTTTCTCTCTAGCAATTTTTAAAAAAACTTCTTCTAAATTATTTCGACCATGTTTAGATATTAAATATTCAGCATTACCTTGGTCTATAATTTTTCCTTCTTTCATCATTAAGATATGATCGCATAATCGATTAACCTCATTCATATTGTGAGATGCTAATAAAATAGATAATGGATTATTTCTCTGATATTCTTCAATAAAAGATCTGATAAAATCCCCTGTATCTGGATCTAAGCTTGCTGTAGGTTCATCAAGCAAAAGAATTTGTGGGTCATTTATTAGTGATTTCGCTAGAGAAATTCTATTCCTTTGACCCGAAGATAGTTCGCCAGTTTTTTTATATACAAATTCTTGAAGTTTAAGATTTTCTATAAGTTCTTCTATTTTTTTTGTTGGATCTTTAATTTCATACATCATTGAATAAACTTTTAAATTTTGCATAACTGTAAGTTTTTTTGGTAGCTCAACATATGGAGATGCAAAATTCATTTTTGACAAGAACTGATGATCTTTTGGATTTAAGTCTTGGTTATCAATTTTTATTGAGCCTGAAGTTGGAGTTATCAAACCTAAAAGCATAGCGATAGTGGTAGTTTTACCACATCCGTTTGGACCAAGAAGCCCTATAGTCTTTTTTTCATTTATTGAAAAACTAATATTATTTACAGCAGTAAAATTTTCAAAATTTTTTTTAAGATTTTTAACTTCTAAAACACTTTTCATTTTGCTGACCTTTTTAACCTATCATTTAATGCAACTCCAATATCTTTATATGGTATTGGTGTCACAGATATACTCTTGTAACCATCATTTTTAATTTTTCTTAATAATTTATAGAGGTTTTTTGAAGCTTCTAGCAATGAGTTTTTTTTACTCAAATAAAATATATTTTTTCCTTTAAATTTGCTTTTTCCGAATACAAGCAAAGCTCCTTTTTTTTGTGGTTTTTTACTATTTAAAAAAACTGGAATACCAGGATTATAATGCTTCGAGGCTTGGCCAGGCGACAAATTTAAGATATTTGAATTTATAATTATTAAGCTAAGAACTTTATTTAATTTTTCTTTAGTAACAAAACCCTCCCTTAGAATCTTAGGTTTTTTTGTTAAATCAATAACAGTAGACTCAATTCCTAATTTTGAAGGCCCGCCATCTAATATTAAACTTATTTTATTTTTAAACTCATCAAAAACGTGACTAGCATCGGTCGGTGATACTTTAGAACTAATATTAGCACTTGGCGCTGCAATTGGAATATTTATTTTTTTTAAAATTTTAAGAAACACTTTATTATTAGGGACTCTGCATGCAATATGATTATTTTTATTTAGTAATATTTTTGAAATTTTTGAATTTTTTTTTAATTTCAAAATATATGTTATAGGTCCTGGTGAAAAAAATTTATATAATTTATCTAAATATTGATTTTCAATTGTTTCAGACTTTATGGATTTTAAGTCTTTAAAATGAACGATAATTGGATTTTTATACGGTCTTCTTTTCGTCTTATATATTTTGTTAACTGCTTTATTACTAACAGCAATTGCGGCTAACCCGTATACTGTTTCAGATGGAATTGCAATTAATTTGCCATCTTTTAGTAGTTTAATCGACTTATTAAGATTTTTTATGGTAGGTCTACAAATATTTGAATAGTAATTCATTTTTTAATTATTTATTATGTTATTTGACAAAAATCTAGGAATGAAAAAAATAAATGAAAATTTAGATGTTGAAAAGCTTACTTTTGAAGAAGCTATGCAAGAGCTTGAGACAATAGTATCCAGTCTTGAAAATGGTTCAATTGAACTAGAAGAGTCAATAAAGCAGTATACTCGAGGTATAAAGCTTAAGAAGCATTGTGAGGAAAAATTAAAGGAAGCCAATGCAAAAATTGAGGAAATTACAATTGATAAACAAGGCAATGTAAAAAAAAAAATATTTGATCGAAAAAAATAAAAATTAATGAATAATATCTCGGATAAAATTAAGTCATCTGCTGAAAAGGTTGATAATTTTCTAAAAAAATATTTTTTAAAAAAAAATACCCAAAACAGTTTATTTGAAGCCATGAATTATGGATTATTTTCTGGAGGAAAAAAAATTCGGAGTTATATAACAAAATGTGCTTTTGAAATTTATAAAATTGATGAATATAAATATATACCTATTGCTGGAGCAATTGAGTGTGTTCACAGTTATTCATTGATACACGATGATCTACCATCGATGGATAATGATGATTTTAGAAGAGGTAAAGAGAGCACGCACAAGAAATT
>PAFP01000061.1 GCA_002704185.1 Candidatus Pelagibacter sp. | reverse complement strand
AAACCAGATATAATGACAGCAGTACCAAGATTTTATAACAATCTCTATAATAAAATGTTTGTAGGCGCTTCAAAAGCAAATTTTTTTAAAAAATGGTTATTTTTTAAAACTGTTAAAATTGGTACAAAAATTTTTCTAAAGCAAAAAATAACATTTATAGAGTACATAATTAATTTACTACTAGATCTTCTAGTTCGAAAAAAAATACTTAAAAATTTCGGCGGTAATTTAAAGGCTTTTGTTTCCGGCGGCGGCCCTTTAGACAAAAATGTTGGAACTTTTTTAAATGCTTTAGGATTAAAAACTTTACAAGGTTATGGATTAACCGAAACATCACCTGTTGTTTCATGTAATCCGATAAATGATATAAAAATTGATACGGTCGGAATACCACTTAAAAATGTAAAAGTTAAAATTGCTTCAGATGGAGAGATATTAGTTCAGGGTGAAAATATAATGCTTGGATACTGGAATAATGAGAAAGCAACTAATGATATTATTAAAAATAATTGGCTTTATACTGGTGATATTGGTGTTTTGGATAATGATGGTTTTTTAAAAATAACTGATAGAAAAAAAGATATAATTGTTTCTAGCGGAGGTGATAATATCTCTCCATCAAAATTAGAAAATTTATTATGTTTAAATAATGAAATATCCCAAGCATACGTACACGGCGATAACCAAAAATTTTTGTGTTGTCTTTTAGTTTTAAATAAAGAAATAAAATTTGATAATGAAAAAATTAAAAAAATTATCGAGAATGTAAATGAAAACTTAACTATTGTGGAAAAAATTAAGAAATTTCACATAATTGAAGAAGAATTTACAATAGAGAATGAATTAATGACTCCAACAATGAAGATTAAAAGGCATAAAATAAAAGAAAAATACAAAAGTATTTTGGAAAATTTTTATAAAAAAAATTAATTTTATAAAAAAAACATAAAAAAACGTTGAATTAACTTACTTTTAGATACTATTTGTTTATTTTAAACTTTAAATTGAAATTTTTTTTTATTTTAAAATTTTCTACTAAATTTTATTATTTGACATTATATGTTTTTTATTTTTATATCAATTTATAACGAATCACTTAATATTTTTTAAGTGATGCTCCAAACTTAAAAGGGAGGAACGGAGATGGCTAAAAGAAGAAAAAAAGCTAAAAAAGCTAAGAAAAGAAAAGGTGGCAAGAAGAAAAAAGCTACGAAAAGAAAGAAAAGAAGATAATTTTTTCTTTTTATTTTTTGAAAAAAACGCTCTTCAAAAAACTTGAAGGGCGTTTTTTTTAAACTGGAGTTGGATTATTAATTTCTTCTGGTTTTTTGCCTAATGCTTTATTTAATTTAACTCTACCAGTCTCTTCATCAATATTTATTACAGCTATAACTTCTCCAAGTAGCCTGTCATAAGCTTTCTCAAATAACTGCCTTTCACTGTAAGATTGGTCTACAGGCATATCTGTGTTTTTATTTAAATCTCTCACCACTTCAGCTATTTGATAAATTTCGCCTGAATTAATTTTTTGTTCGTATTCTTGAGCTCTACGACTCCACATTGTTCTTTTTACTTTTGCTTTTCCTTTTAAAATAGAAATTGCTTTATTAATTTGATTTATACTCGAAAGAGCACGTAAATTCCCTTGTTGATTAGTTGGTATAGTTAAATTGAGCTTATCTTTTGTAATCTCTATTCTATAAAAACTTATTTCTATTCCAGCTATTGTATCTTTCTCAATCGATACAATTTGCCCAATACCATGCTTTGGATAAACAACAAAATCTTTAACCTTATAAATCCTTTTCTGGGTCTCTTGTTTTTTAATTTTTTTTATTTCTAAAACATCATTTTGACTGGGCGTTGAAGAAGACTGGTTTTTCTTAGTTTCTTTTGTAGCTTTTTTTTTGAAAATTTCTTTTTTTTTTACTTTTTTTAATTTCTTTTTTTTTAATTTAACCTTAGTTTTTTTCTTTTTTGGCATGAAGCGATGAGATATCTGAAAATTATTATTAATTCAAGCACTTTTATTTCTTTTCAACAAAAGCTTTGTTGCTAAAAAATCTTTCCATTTTATCTTTCATATCTTTAAAATTCTCCCATTCTTTCATTGGTTCTTTCTTTTTACTAATGTTAGGCCATTTCTCAGATAATTCTTTATTTAACAAAACTAATTTCTCAGTGTTTGGATTTGTATCTGGTTCAATCGCATCAATAGGGCATTCAGGTTCACAAACTCCACAATCAATACATTCGTCGGGGTTTATTACAAGCATATTTTCTCCTTCATAAAAGCAATCAACTGGACAGACATCAACACAATCAGTGAGTTTACATTTTATACATTTGTCATTTACGATATATGTCATTTAAATTTCCTCTTAATTTCACCAACATGGACATCTTCTATATAAATAAGTCCCGCAACACGTCTAACTAAATTGTTTTCATAATGGTGTATATTCTTATCTGAATATATTGTTGTTAAAAGCATTTCAATAATCTCAAGTCTATTTTCATAATTTAATTTTTTTATTTCTTTTGTCATTTCGAGTATTTGGATACTGTCTTTTTCTAATTTTTCGCTCTCATTGAAAAGAGCCTCTATATATTCGTCTTCTTTTAATCCAAGTTTTTTAAGACATTTTTTTATAGTTATTTTTTCAATATCCTCGTAGCAACCATCTAATTTTGCTGCATGTATTAATAATGAGCATACTGCTAATTCTATTTTTTTAAAATTATTTGGAGTATCTTTTTTTTTATTAAAAAATTTAATCATTAAAGTTCAAGAGTTTTAAGTATATGAAATGGATTTTCCTTTTTAATTTTTGCTTTTCTTACGTTAGTTTTTTTTGGTAAATACTTAAATAGCTCAGTATCATTTTTTGTTATAAATTTATAACCAATCTCCCTCATAAAAACTATAAAGTCCTCTTTGCTACATCCTAAAAGATTTAATGCAGTATTTTCTAAAAAAAAGTTATCACCTACTTTCTTATCCATAATCATTAAAAATAACTTTTCAAGCATATCAATTCTTATAATAATATGCTTAAATGTCTTAAAAAACTTGGATTAAAAGAAGACGAATATATAGAGGCTCTTTTCAATGAGAGCGAAAAATTAGAAAAAGACAGTATCCAAATACTCGAAATGACAAAAGAAATAAAAAAATTAAATTATGAAAATAGACTTGAGATTATTGAAATGCTTTTAACAACAATATATTCAGATAAGAATATACACCATTATGAAAACAATTTAGTTAGACGTGTTGCGGGACTTATTTATATAGAAGATGTCCATGTTGGTGAAATTAAGAGGAAATTTAAATGACATATATCGTAAATGACAAATGTATAAAATGTAAACTCACTGATTGTGTTGATGTCTGTCCAGTTGATTGCTTTTATGAAGGAGAAAATATGCTTGTAATAAACCCCGACGAATGTATTGATTGTGGAGTTTGTGAACCTGAATGCCCTATTGATGCGATTGAACCAGATACAAATCCAAACACTGAGAAATTAGTTTTGTTAAATAAAGAATTATCTGAGAAATGGCCTAACATTAGTAAAAAGAAAGAACCAATGAAAGAATGGGAGAATTTTAAAGATATGAAAGATAAAATGGAAAGATTTTTTAGCAACAAAGCTTTTGTTGAAAAGAAATAAAAGTGCTTGAATTAATAATAATTTTCAGATATCTCATCGCTTCATGCCAAAAAAGAAAAAAACTAAGGTTAAATTAAAAAAAAAGAAATTAAAAAAAGTAAAAAAAAAAGAAATTTTCAAAAAAAAAGCTACAAAAGAAACTAAGAAAAACCAGTCTTCTTCAACGCCCAGTCAAAATGATGTTTTAGAAATAAAAAAAATTAAAAAACAAGAGACCCAGAAAAGGATTTATAAGGTTAAAGATTTTGTTGTTTATCCAAAGCATGGTATTGGGCAAATTGTATCGATTGAGAAAGATACAATAGCTGGAATAGAAATAAGTTTTTATAGAATAGAGATTACAAAAGATAAGCTCAATTTAACTATACCAACTAATCAACAAGGGAATTTACGTGCTCTTTCGAGTATAAATCAAATTAATAAAGCAATTTCTATTTTAAAAGGAAAAGCAAAAGTAAAAAGAACAATGTGGAGTCGTAGAGCTCAAGAATACGAACAAAAAATTAATTCAGGCGAAATTTATCAAATAGCTGAAGTGGTGAGAGATTTAAATAAAAACACAGATATGCCTGTAGACCAATCTTACAGTGAAAGGCAGTTATTTGAGAAAGCTTATGACAGGCTACTTGGAGAAGTTATAGCTGTAATAAATATTGATGAAGAGACTGGTAGAGTTAAATTAAATAAAGCATTAGGCAAAAAACCAGAAGAAATTAATAATCCAACTCCAGTTTAAAAAAAACGCCCTTCAAGTTTTTTGAAGAGCGTTTTTTTCAAAAAATAAAAAGAAAAAATTATCTTCTTTTCTTTCTTTTCGTAGCTTTTTTCTTCTTGCCACCTTTTCTTTTCTTAGCTTTTTTAGCTTTTTTTCTTCTTTTAGCCATCTCCGTTCCTCCCTTTTAAGTTTGGAGCATCACTTAAAAAATATTAAGTGATTCGTTATAAATTGATATAAAAATAAAAAACATATAATGTCAAATAATAAAATTTAGTAGAAAATTTTAAAATAAAAAAAAATTTCAATTTAAAGTTTAAAATAAACAAATAGTATCTAAAAGTAAGTTAATTCAACGTTTTTTTATGTTTTTTTTATAAAATTAATTTTTTTTATAAAAATTTTCCAAAATACTTTTGTATTTTTCTTTTATTTTATGCCTTTTAATCTTCATTGTTGGAGTCATTAATTCATTCTCTATTGTAAATTCTTCTTCAATTATGTGAAATTTCTTAATTTTTTCCACAATAGTTAAGTTTTCATTTACATTCTCGATAATTTTTTTAATTTTTTCATTATCAAATTTTATTTCTTTATTTAAAACTAAAAGACAACACAAAAATTTTTGGTTATCGCCGTGTACGTATGCTTGGGATATTTCATTATTTAAACATAATAAATTTTCTAATTTTGATGGAGAGATATTATCACCTCCGCTAGAAACAATTATATCTTTTTTTCTATCAGTTATTTTTAAAAAACCATCATTATCCAAAACACCAATATCACCAGTATAAAGCCAATTATTTTTAATAATATCATTAGTTGCTTTCTCATTATTCCAGTATCCAAGCATTATATTTTCACCCTGAACTAATATCTCTCCATCTGAAGCAATTTTAACTTTTACATTTTTAAGTGGTATTCCGACCGTATCAATTTTTATATCATTTATCGGATTACATGAAACAACAGGTGATGTTTCGGTTAATCCATAACCTTGTAAAGTTTTTAATCCTAAAGCATTTAAAAAAGTTCCAACATTTTTGTCTAAAGGGCCGCCGCCGGAAACAAAAGCCTTTAAATTACCGCCGAAATTTTTAAGTATTTTTTTTCGAACTAGAAGATCTAGTAGTAAATTAATTATGTACTCTATAAATGTTATTTTTTGCTTTAGAAAAATTTTTGTACCAATTTTAACAGTTTTAAAAAATAACCATTTTTTAAAAAAATTTGCTTTTGAAGCGCCTACAAACATTTTATTATAGAGATTGTTATAAAATCTTGGTACTGCTGTCATTATATCTGGTTTAGCTAATTTAATGTTTTCTAATAGCTGTTCAATTTTTGGCGAGTAATAAATTTCTGCTCCTACAGCCATTTGAACAAATTGTATAGTGTGTTCATAAGAATGTGAAAGTGGTAACCATGTAAGAAATTTAAATTGTTTTGTCTTTATTTCTTTTATAATTTCAATTGCTCCTTCGCAATTTGAAATTATTCCTCCGTGAGATAATATAACACCTTTTGGGTTACCTTGTGTACCTGATGTGTAAATAATACATGCAGGATCATTACGCAGAACTTTTTGTTTTTTTTCAAAATTAGATGCTTTTATTTTGTTAAAATTAAATACATCCTTCGTAGAATTATCATTAAATTTTATAATAAATTCAAATTTAAAATTATTATTTTTTGCAGCTACTAAAACTTTGTCTAATATCTCATCATTTGAAACTATCAAAGCTCTAGGGCTACAATCATTGATTACATATGAAAAATCTTTTACAGTATATGTGGTATAATTTGGTACTGTAATAGCACCTAAATTACTTATTGCTAAATCACTTATTAACCACTCTGGTCTATTTTCTGAAACAAGTAGAATTCTGTCCCCCTTTAAAATTCCCTTTTCATGAAAAAAGTTTGATATTGATTTAATTTTGCTATTAACTTGATTCCACGAAATAGAATTATATTCACCGTTTTGAAGATAAAATAAAAAATTCTCTTCCTTTCTATATTTAAAAATTTCAAGAAAAATTTCATTCAAATTATTTAAATTATCAAATTTCATAATTTTGGTGGGCGAAAAGGGAGTCGAACCCTTATGGTTTCCCGGTGGATTTTGAGTCCACTGCGTCTACCAATTCCGCCATTCGCCCCCTTAATTTATCAAGTATAAGTAGTATTAAATTCAATCTCATAAATATATTATTATTATAATTCTTAAGTTATATTCATCAACTAAATGTTTAAAGACTTATTAAAAAAAACAGTAGCCTTGGCTGGACGTAAAAGTGCAAAATTTTTTTTATCTTTTGTATGTATTATAGAGAGCATTTTTTTTCCTATACCTCCAGATGTAATGATAATACCTATGACAATGGCAAAGCGTCTTCAATGGGCAATAATTGCTTCCATTGCATCGATTTCCTCTGTGATTGGAGGTTGTATTGGATATGCAATAGGAAATTTTTTTATAAAAATTTAAATTTTTTTTTGTAATTTTCTTACGTTCTATTGGAACGTAACCAAGTTTCATCAAGTATAGATTATAAAAAGGTATAAATAATAGCTCTTTTTTAATAACAAAAAAAGCATCGGGTACAAGGTAATTAAATACAAACGTTTCAAACATTGATTGATGAGCGCTAGCTATAATAAAATTTTCATATTTTTTTAAATTATCAAAACCTGACATTTCCACATTAATATTGTAAATTAGTTTTGTAACTCTTAAGAAATACCAACCTAAGAAATACACTAATTTAGATAAAAAATTTTTTCTAGGTAAAATTAATAGTGGCAAAGCTACGATACAAATAATAGCTATCATAGTAAAAATTAGAAAATTAAATACTATTGACTTAATCAAATTCACAACTAATTAATTTTATTAATTTTCTGTCTTGGTCTTATGGTTAAGATTTTGTTTCCTTTAACTATTAATTCAGCAAGAAGAGGTCTCATGTTGTAATTAGATGCTAGGCTTCTTGCATACGCACCTGAATTAGTTATACAAATATAGTCATTTTCATATATTTTTGAAAAATTATTATAAATTCCAAATTTATCACTACTCTCACAAACTGGACCAACAAATTCAATTTTATCATTCAATACACTCCTTTTGGTAAGTGGTAGAATAAAATGATAGGCGTCATACATAGCTGTTCTTATTAAATCATTCATGGCAACGTCAGTTACTATAAATTTCTTTTTTTCTCCTTTTTTTACATAAATAATTTTTGAAATAATTACACCAATATTTCCACTTAAGTATCGACCAGGTTCAAATATTATATCAACTTTATTTGATTTTTTGAAATCCAGAACAAGTTTTGCATAACTTTTTAACGGAAATTTTTTATCTTTAGGTGAATATGGTATACTCATTCCACCTCCAAGATCTACGTATTTGATATTAATATTTTCATATTTTAATTTCTTTAAAATTTTGTTTAATACCAATAAACATTTTTTAAACGGACTAACCTCTTTAATTTGGCTTCCAATATGAACACTTATTGCTGCGATAAGAATAGATTTACTATTCTTAAAATCTTTTATAATTTTTTTTAATTCAATAGTTGAAAT
The DNA here is from genome assembly GCA_002704185.1 of Candidatus Pelagibacter sp. Classification (GTDB taxonomy): domain Bacteria; phylum Pseudomonadota; class Alphaproteobacteria; order Pelagibacterales; family Pelagibacteraceae. The sequence goes on along the minus strand of PAFP01000061.1, from coordinate 1,632 downwards.
CCCAAATTTATCCTGACTACCCCCAGTAGAAATTTTTTTATGTGTTTCTGCGTTTATATCTGGGTTAATTCTTAAACCTATTTTGGATTTTATACCTAAACTTTTTGATATTTTATAAATTGAAATTACTTCGCTATATGACTCACAATTAATTAAAAAAATTTTTTTTGAAATTGCATACTTAAGTTCATCGTACGTTTTTCCAACTCCTGAAAAAACAATTTTATTTGGTTTTATTCCTGATTTTAAAGCTAAAATTAATTCACCCGCTGAGACTACATCTGCACCTAGTCCAAGTTTGGCATACTCTTTGATTATAGTTTTATTTGAATTAGATTTGAGAGAAAAACATATCAATGGTTTAACTTTCGAAAATGTCTTTTTAAAAAAAATAGCATTACTTTTTAACTGTTTTTGAGAGTATAAATAAAAAGGAGTTTTATATTTTGTAGCTATATTAGTTAAAGCACAATTATTCCAAAAAAGTTTATTACCCTTAAAAGTAAAATTTTCCATTATATTTTATTAATAAATATAGTTGCAGTTTTCTTGTATTCTGGTGGTGCCTTCTTACCACAACCAAATATGAAAAGTGTTATAATAATTATTGAAAAAAAATTTTTTATATTCATCTCATTTCCCTTTCTGACTTATTTAACATCTTAATTACGTTGACTTTACTTGTTCCTCCAAAAGATTTTTTTGAGTTAACCGAATTACTAACATCGAATATCTTCATAACATCCTTATCTATTTGGTTACAAACTTTTTTTATATCGTCAAATTTTAATTCATTTAAAGTTATATTCATTTTTTCAGCAATATTGACTAACTGTGCTGATTTTTTATGAGCATCTCTAAAACTCATTCCCTTATTAACAAGATATTCTGCAAAATCGGTAGCTGTTGTAAATCCATTTAAAGCATACTCATACATTTTTTTCTTATTTGGTTTGATTGCTTTTACTAGATCTTTTGTGAGTTTAAGATTTTTAATTAAATTGTCATTACACTCAAAAACTAATTTTTTATCATCTTGCATATCCTTAAAATAGCTTAATGGTAAAGCTTTCATAATTATAAATAAGGAATTTAAATTCGATATTATTATTGCAGTTTTTCCTCTGACTATCTCGGCTGAATCAGGATTTTTTTTTTGGGGCATCATCGATGATCCAGTTAACATATCATCTTTTATAGATATCATTTTAGCAATATCTGAATTCCAAATTATTATTTCTTCAGCAAATCTCGATAAATGCATCGCATTAATACTGCAAACAAACATAAATTCTAATGCATAATCTCTATCAGAAACTGCATCCATAGAGTTAGATGTTGGTTTATGAAAATTTAGTTTTTTTGTTGTAAAATTTCTATCAATTTTTAAACTTGTTCCCGCTAAAGCCCCTGAACCTAAAGGATTTTCTGATGTATTTTTTATTAAATTATTTAGCTTTACAATATCCCTCTTAAACATTTCCACATATGCGAGCATATAATGTGCAAAAAGTACTGGTTGTGCATTTTTAAGATGCGTAAAACCTGGCATGATTATATTTATGTTCTTTTTAGATAATTTAATAAGCTCCAAAATCAGATATCTAATATTTTCTTTTAATATTTTTGAAG
>PAFP01000060.1 GCA_002704185.1 Candidatus Pelagibacter sp. | reverse complement strand
CCATATAAAACTGTATTTCCAATAATTGTGTTTTGGTTGGTTTCCAAATTTGATAATTTTGACGGCCTAACAACTAGTGTTGCTCCTGATAAACCTTTTCCTACATAATCATTACAATCACCAATGACGTTTATCTTAATACCTAATACTGCAAAGGCGCCTAAAGATTGTCCGGCAGACCCACGTAAAGTGATATTGATTTGATCTTTTGATAATTTTCTTTCACTGTATTTCGTAGTTAACAAAGATGATAATCTCGCTCCAATGGTTCTGTCAGTATTTTTAACATTATAAGTAATTTCTATCTTTTGGCCTTTTTCTATCAAATGCCCGGTATCTTTTATAATTTTTTCATCAAGTGTGTCGGGCACAGTGTTTCTTAATTTATCTTTGCAGAACCTTGGGTTATCTCCTGGATCTGCTTGTACTAAAAGGGGGTTAAAATCTAAGTCATCGAGGTTCTCGGAGCCCTTTGAAACCTGTGCTAATAAATCAGTTCTACCGATTATTTCGTTTAATGACTTAAAACCTAATGAAGCTAGGATTTCTCTAACTTCTTCAGCTATGAATGAAAATAAATTTACGACCTTTTCAGGCGTGCCTACAAACTTTGCCCTTAAACTCTCTTTTTGTGTACATATCCCAACAGGACATGTATCTGAATGACATTGTCTAACCATGATGCATCCCATGGCAATTAGACTGGTGGTAGCTATACCAAACTCGTCTGCACCCATCATTGCTGCCATAACCACATCTCTTCCTGTTTTGATACCTCCATCAGTTCTTAATACCACGTTATGTCTTAAACCATTTAAAGTTAAAATTTGATTAGTTTCAGTTAATCCCATCTCCCAAGGTAAACCTACATATTTTACACTAGTCTGTGGAGTTGCACCTGATCCTCCATTATGTCCACTAATTAGAATAATATCTGCTTTTGCTTTAGCAACTCCTGCAGCAATAGTGCCAACTCCATTTGATGCAACTAGTTTTACACCAACACGAGCAGTTGGGTTAATTTGTTTTAAATCGTATATTAGCTGAGCTAGATCTTCAATTGAATAAATATCATGATGAGGAGGAGGTGATACTAGTGTTACTCCAGTAGTTGAGTATCTTAATTTAGAAATATATTTAGAAACTTTGAAACCAGGTAGTTGTCCACCTTCTCCGGGTTTTGCTCCCTGGGCAATTTTAATTTCAATTTCATTACAATTATTTAAATATTTTGCTGTTACACCAAATCGTCCTGAGGCAACCTGCTTTACTCTTGAGTTTGCACTATCACCGTTTTCCATTTTTTTAAATCTAGTTTCATCCTCGCCACCTTCCCCGCTACAAGATGCTCCTCCTATTCTATTCATTGCGATAGCTAAAGCTTCATGTGCTTCTTTGGACAATGCTCCCATAGACATGCTTCCAGAACCAAATCTTTTTCGTATATCAGTAATTGATTCGACCTGATCTATAGATATAGAATTTTTTTTTGATTTAAAATCTAACAAGTCTCTTAAATGAATTGGTGGAAAACTTTGGACTTCCTCGGAATATTTCTTATATGATCTGTAAGAATTTTTCGTCACAGCATTTTGTAACATATGAATAGTCTTTGCTTGATAACCATGTAATTCCCCATCTTTTCTATATTTATAGATACCTCCGATTGGTAACGATATGATATTTTCTCTAAAAGTTTTTTCATGTTGATTAAGCATCATTTTTTCAATCCCACTTATACCTATGCCAGAAATTCTTGACTCTAAACCTGGAAAATACTCCGCTACTAATGCTCTGCTTAGACCAAGTGATTGAAAGTTAAGTCCGCCCCTATAAGAACTTATAACTGATATACCCATTTTAGACATTATTTTTAACAAGCCGTTATTTATCGCTAGAACATATCTATTAACGCAATCGTTAAAGGTTAATTTACCAAACAGTCCTTTATTATATCTCTGAAATATTGAGTCGATTGCTAAATATGGATTAACTGTAGTTGCTCCAGCCCCAATTAGAACAGCAAAATAATGAGTATCAATACACTCAGAAGACTTTATATTAAGTGAGATAAATTTTCTTAATCCCAGATTCGTCAAATGTGATTGTATGGCCCCTGTAGCCAATATCATTGGTATAGAGATACTATTTTTCGAGACTTTTTCATCAGTAAGAACTAAGTGCTTTGCTCCCTCACGCACATAATTTTCTGCTTCAAGCCTAATTCTATCAATTTCTTTTTTGAGATCATTTTTACTTTGTATTTCGTAACTACATTCAATAACTTTTATATCTTTTTTAAATATTTCAAAAACTTTTTAAATTGAGAATTGGTTAAAACTGGACTGCTTAATAAATAACTTTTTTGCTCTGTAAGTTTGTCATCTAATATATTCTCTAAATTTCCAAACCTCGTGTTTAAAGACATAACTCTATTTTCTCTTAAGGAGTCGATTGGTGGATTAGTTACCTGACTAAAATTTTGTCTGAAAAAGTTAGACAGGGGTCGATATTGACTAGACAGTACAGCTATCGGGGTATCATCACCCATAGATCCTACTGCCTCTTTTTGATCTTCGACCATCGGATGCAAAATGATTTCAAGATCTTCAATGGTTAATCCAGCTAAAAATTGTCTTTGCCTTAATTCATTACCCTCAAATATATTAAACTCTTTTAAAGATTTAAAATATTTATCAAGTTCAATATGATTATTTGCAAATTTTTTAAATATACTGTTATTTGATAGTTTATCTTTAATTTTTATATCATCAAAATATTTACCTTTTTCAAGATCTAATGAAATCATTTGACCGGGTCCTACTCTACCTCTATGCAAAATATTATTTTCATCTATTTGTACCATTCCCGTTTCAGATCCAGCAAAAATCATTTTATCTTTCGTAATAGTATATCTTAAGGGTCTTAACCCGTTTCTATCTGATGCTGCAATAATCCATTTACCATCATATGCAGCTATAGCTGCTGGACCGTCCCATGGCTCAATAACAGAGTTTAAATAATTATACATATCTCTATGGGTTTTTGGGATTATTTTGCTCTTTTTAGACCATGCCTCTGGGATCACCATCATTTTGGCTATTGGCAATGTACGACCAGATCTAACAAGTAATTCAAATGTTGCGTCTAGAGAAGCTGTGTCTGAATTATTAGATTTAATTACAGGCTTTATGTCGTTGATATTTTTTATTAAATTGTTTTCAAACCCAGCTTCATGAGTTTTCATCCAATTTACATTTCCTTTCAATGTATTTATCTCCCCGTTATGAGCTAAAACTCTGAAGGGTTGAGCTAGTTCCCATGATGGAAATGTATTTGTAGAAAATCTTTGGTGAAATATTGCAAATCTAGAGGTAAATCTATCATCAAGTAAATCTGGATAAAAATCTGAAATATTTTCAGCCAGAAACATGCCTTTATAAATTACTGACTTTGAACTTAATGAACAAATATAAAAATCATTTAATTGTTCATTTAGAGCTTTTTTTTCAATTTTTTTTCTTACTACAAAAAGCTTAGTCTCTATATCAGTAAAATCTTTATCTTTTTTATCAAAGGCAAAAATAATTTGTTCAATTTCGGGTCTGGTATCATTAGCTTTTTGTCCAAGTACTTTTGCATTTACCGGAACCTGTCTCCAACCAAAGATATAAAAATTATTGTTTAATAACTCCTGTTCAACAATTGACCTGCATCTTTCTTGACTACCATAATTACTTCTTGGTAAAAATATCATTCCAACGCATAATTTCTGATTTTCGAGTAATTCATGACCTGTTTCTTTGATTTCTTCCTTAAAGAAATCTTTATTAAATTCTATATGCAAACCAGCGCCATCCCCTGTTCTACCATCAGCATCTACAGCTCCTCTGTGCCAAACGGCCTTTAGAGCATCAATACCATTAATTACAACTTCTCTTCTACTTTTGCCATTTGTTGAAGCAATGAATCCTACGCCACAGGCGTCATGATCGGTTACTTTTACAAAATTATCTTCAAGCTTTTTTTTATTTTTTTTGTAATTTTTTATCATGCTGCAATAATTTTTTTTCTCTTATTCGATAAATAATCTGATATGGCTTCTGCTGCATCTCTACCATCTCTAATTGCCCACACAACAAGTGATGCACCTCTTACTATATCACCCGCAGCAAAAACACCTCTAATATTAGTTTTTAATGTTTTCAGATCGGCTTTTATAGTTCCCCATTTAGTTACTTCTAATTCCGGCTCATTAAATAATGTTGGTATATCTTCTGCATCAAATCCTAAAGCTTTTATAACAATGTCTGCCTTAATTATTTCTTCTTTNCCCGGAATTATTTCTGGTCTTTGCCTTCCAGAAGTATCTGGCTCACCCAATTTCATTTTTTGTACTAGGACGCTTTCAACTTTTTTATCTCCAGTAAATAATTTAGGACTAGATAACCAAATAAATTTTACTCCCTCTTCTTCTGCGTTCAATACCTCTCTTGCTGAACCTGGCATGTTTTCCTTATCTCTTCTATATAAACATGAAACATTTTTTGCTTTTTGCCTAATTGCTGTTCTAACACAATCCATTGCTGTATCACCACCGCCAATTACAACTATATTTTTATTTTCACAATTTAAGTTACCATTATCAAATTCTTTAACTGCATCACCTAAACCTTTTTTGTTAGATGCTGTTAAAAACTCCATAGCAGGATAAATATTTTTTAAATTTGAACCTTTTAAATTAATCTCTCTGGGTTTGTATACCCCCGTGGCAATCAAAATTGCATCATGTTTCATTTTTAACTCAGCTAATTTTGCATTTTTACCAACTTCAAAATTGTGAATAATTTTAATTTTACTATCTTTTAAATGCTTAATCCTTCTCAAAACAACATCTTTTTCCAATTTAAAATTTGGTATACCATAAATTAAAAGCCCACCTGCTCTATCATATCTGTCATATATGGTTATTTGAAATCCTTGCTTTCTTAGTTGCTCAGCGGCTGCTAGACCTGCGGGTCCAGCACCTATGATACCTATAGTCTCTTTTAATTCAGTTTTGGGTACAATAGGCTTTATCCAGTTATTTTCCCATGCTGTATTTGTAAGAAATTTTTCTACAGCACCAATAGTTACGGTACCGTGACCTGATTGTTCAATAACGCAATTTCCCTCACATAGTCTATCCTGAGGACAGATACTTCCACATACTTCTGGCATATTATTTGTAGATGAAGAAATTTCGTAAGCTTCTTGAAGCCTACCCTCTGCTGTCATCTTTAACCAATCTGGTATGTTATTATGAAGGGGACAATGAACTTGACAAAATGGAGTTCCACATTGACTACACCTACTAGCCTGCTCTTTAGCTTTTTTATCAATAAATTCTCTGTATATCTCATCAAAGTTTGAAACTCTGCTGTTTATCTCTTCTTTAACAGGAGTTTCTTTATTTAACTCAGTGAATTTTAACATTTTAGCCATTTATATTAACCTTCCGATAATATTCTGTATTTATCAATTTTTGGAAAAAAATACAAAATAATTGATCTAAATAGGTAACATTTATTTACCTATAATAAGGTATAAAATATCAGGTATGCAAATAATTCATAAGAAATATTGCGATTAGGTAAGAATAGTTTACAAAAAACTGGTCTCTAAAAGGTCAAATATAAATATATATTTAGTATTTAAAAGTGGATTTATTAATTATTAAAATTATTATTTTATCAATAATACAGGGTATATCTGAATGGCTTCCAATATCATCGAGTGGCATATTGATAATTTTTGAAGATCTATTGAATTTAAATGATGAAATATTTAATTTTAATTTAAATGTTATTGTTCATTTTGGATCTTTATTCGCTGTAATTACGNACTTTTTCAATGATTTAAAAAATCTAATTAAAAACAAAAAACTTATTAAAAACATTATTATAGCGACTATACCTGTAATTATAGTTGGTGGATTTTTATCTATCAGTGATTTTATTTTTAAGTTTCAAAATATAAAAACTGTAGCCTTCACAACAGTTTTTTTTGCAATTGTCATGTATTTTTGTGATAAGGTTAAAATAAAAAAAAAATTTCTATTATTCATTCCGTTTAAAGACTCGCTTTATATTGGTTTATCTCAAATTTTTGCTTTAATACCTGGAACGTCAAGATCTGGTATAACAATATCTTGCGCAAGGGTACTGGGTTATTCAAGAGTGGATGCAACAAAATTTTCATTCCTGATTTCTATCCCAGCTATTCTGGGAGCAAATAGTATTAGTTTTACTAACACCAGTTTCATCAATCTAAAAGATGAATATTTTTTACTTCTAATAGCATTTGTGGTTTCATATTTTGTGTCTTTGATAACCATCAAATTGTTATTCAAGTTTTTGCAAAAATACACACTTAATGTTTTTGTTATATTTAGATTAGTTTTAGGGTTTACTCTATTTTTTTTCTTTATTTAGTAAATTGACCTGCCGGCCTGTAAACTGTTAGATAACTAGGTATTATGCTTTCTACTGAACGTGGGTTTATTTTTAAATCAATAAAGGTTTTATATTTATTGGTAATAATATTATCGCCAGACTCTAATATTTTTACTTGATCTATTGTTAATAATGGTTTCGGTGCGAGTTGTAAAAAGAAAGCTTGTAATTTAGATAAACCGTAAGGCATGGGAAGGATCATATTTGAACGTCTTATTTCTTTAAGCATAATTCCTATTAAATTCTCCAGAGTATATTGTCTAGGACCTCCAAGCTCATAAAAATCCTGTTTTATACTATCTTTTATTATAGCAGTTACCGCATCACCTATGTCCCCAACGTAACAAGGCTGAAACTTTACTTTGCTTCCAACTATTGGCAAAACAGGGAAAATTTTTGCAAGCTTAGCAAATGTATTAAAAAAATTATCATCTGGTCCAAAAACTACTGATGGCTTTAATATTACATATTTTTGACTTTGGCTTTTTATTAAATTTTCAGCATCAAATTTAGTCTGTATATATTTTGACTGAGTATTATCTTTAACACCAAGTGATGAAAAATGTATGAATTGTTCAATATTTTTTTTTTCATTTATAATTTTTGTTAATAATTCTGGAAATTTATAGTGGACCTTTTCAAATGAATTTTCGCCTTTTTCATATAATATTCCAACTAGATTAATACATACATCTACATCCTCCAGAAAATTACTTACCTTTTCTCTGTCGAATATGCTTAATTTAACTAATTCAATCTGGCCCATTTCCCCTAGTAATTTTAAATTTTGTTTAAGATAAGGATTTCTTGTAGCTACTTTAATTTTATGCCCTTTTTTAGCTAATTTTTTTATTATATTTTCGCCAATAAAACCGGCACCAAATATTCCTACAGTTTTACTATTAAATTCTTGCAACATGTTATATACAATCCACAATTGTAATTAATATATGAAAATTATTTTGCATAAATCTGATTTACCAGAAAATTCAAAATTTAAAAACTCCGATAGTGTAGCAATTGATGCTGAAAGTTTAGGGCTTAATTACTTACAAAGGGACAAATTATGCCTTGCACAGTTATGTTCTGGAGATGATGAGGTTCACATAATCCAATTTAATAGAAAAGACTACTCTTGTCCAAATTTTGTGAAAATTTTAGAAAATGACAAAATAAAAAAAATTGGTCATTTTATAAGATTCGAAATGGGAATATTTAACAGATACTTAAATGCAAAAACCAAGAATGTTTACTGCACAAAAATAGCAAGTAAACTTGTAAGAACATATACTGATAAACATGGNTTGTTTGATTTAACCAAAGATTTAATAGGAATAACAATTAATAAGGCTATGCAAAGTTCTGACTGGGGTGCGAATGAACTTTCTAAAGAGCAATTAAATTATGCAGCTACAGATGTAATAAATTTACATAAGATCAAGATTAAATTAGATAAAATGTTAATCAGAGAAAAAAGAGATATTACNGCTAATGAATGCTTCAATTTTTTAGAAACAATTGTTGATCTAGATTTAAAAGACTTTAAAGAAGATATATTTTCTCATTAAAATGAAAAATAATGCAATTATAAAACAAGCACAAAGCACCATAAATACAGAAATAGTTGCTTTAAAAAAATTATCTTCATCTTTAGGGAATTCATATCTAAAAACAGTAAATGCAATAAACAATGTTAAAGGTAGAGTCATTTGTTGTGGTGTAGGTAAATCTGCAAAAATTTTAGACAAAATTTCTAGTACATTTTCATCAGTCGGAATTTCAAGTTTTGTTTTAGATGTTACAGATGCTAATCATGGTTCTCTTGGTGCAATTAAAAAAGACGATATTTTTTTAATTGCATCATTTAGTGGTAATAGTAGTGAACTTTTAAATATTTTAAAATTTGCAAAAAAGTTTAAAATTAAAATTATTGGGATAAGTTCAAATATTAAATCAAAGTTAATAAGTGTAGCTGATATTAAATTAGTCACTCCAAAAATAAAGGAAGCTGGTAATAAAGATTTAGATTTTGTGCCAACCGCTTCAAGTACTATGCTGGTAGCACTTGGTGATGCCATAGCCATGTCTATTGCTAAAAAAAGAAGTTTTAAAAAAGAAAATTTTGGACACTTCCATCCGAGCGGTAGCTTAGGAAAAAACCTATCTCCCGTAAGTGATATTATGATGAAAGGAAAAGAACTACCTNTTGTTAAGGAAAATTGTTCGATCTATGATGTCATTATTCAAATTTCAACTAAAAGATTAGGGTGTGCATTAGTTATTAATAAAAAAAACAAAATTGTAGGTTTCTGCTCAGATGGAGACTTAAGTAGGTTTATGAAAAAAAGCAAAAATTTTATAAGTAAAAAAGCTAAAGATATGATGTCTAAACAACCAACAACTATAAGTGAAAGTACATTGATTATTGACGCATTAAAACTAATGAATGAAAAAAAAATTACTGTTTTGGTAATTGAAAAAAATAAAAAAATTCGAGGATTAATACATATGCATGATATTATTTCTTTTTTAGGAATTTAGTAATGAAGAAACTTAGTCTATTATTTTTAGCTATTTTAACCCTTGTAATTGTTTATGTTTATTTGCCATTGGTTAATCCTGGAACTATAGAACAAA
>PAFP01000059.1 GCA_002704185.1 Candidatus Pelagibacter sp. | reverse complement strand
TTGGCCAAGCAATAAAGAAATTGAAGATTTAATACTTAAATCAATAAATGCTGAAATGTTTAAAAAAAGATATGAAAATATTTCTTCTGGTCCTAAGGAATGGCAAAAAATAAATATACCTGTAAGTGAAATTTATTCATGGGATGACAATTCAACTTACGTCAAAAAACCTCCTTTCTTTGAAAACTTAACTGAAAAGCCCGAGGGATTTAAATCAATCAAAGACGCAAGACCACTTTTAATGTTAGCTGATACTGTAACCACGGATCATATTTCTCCGGCTGGCTCAATCCAAAAGGATGGACCAACAGGTGAATATTTTATGAAAAGACAAATTATGCCAAAAGATTTTAACTCATATGGAACCAGACGGGGTAACCACGAGGTAATGATGAGAGGTACTTTTGCAAATATTAGAATAAGAAATGAGATTGCTCCAGACACAGAAGGTGGTTTAACTAAGCTATATCCAGACGATAAAGTAATGAGTGTATATGATGCATCAGTTGAATACCAAAAACGTGGTATCGATTTAGTTGTTATTGCAGGAAAAGAGTATGGCACTGGCTCATCTAGAGATTGGGCAGCAAAAGGAACAAAACTTTTAGGTGTAAAAGCTGTTCTTGCTGAAAGCTTCGAGAGAATTCATAGATCAAATCTAGTGGGAATGGGTATTCTACCTCTGCAATTTGCTAATGATATTAATCGAAAAAATCTTAAATTGAATGGTTCAGAGCTATTTACAATATTAAATATCGAAAAAGGTATTAATCCACGAGATGAAATCATTGTAGAGATTAAGTACGCTGATGGTACTTTAAAAAAAATTAAAACTATTTGTAGAATTGATACTGAAAATGAAATTGAGTATTATAAAAATGGTGGTATTTTACAATATGTTTTAAGAAAGATGATTTAGTGCAAGAAGTTTTAGTTAAAGTTTATCCATCCAAAGCCAAATTAAAAAAAGAAGATCAATTAGCTTGGAAAATAGCTGAGATAGCATCCGATAAAGCACCACTTGACGATGATGCAGTTGAAATGGTGATCAACCGTTTAATAGATAATGCTTCTGTAGCTATTGCTTCTTTTGGACGTGGACCTGTTACAACGGCTCGAGAAATGGCTTTGGCTCACCCAAGAAAAAAGGGNGCAACTGTATTTGGAATTAATTCAAAAAAAAANTTTGATTGTGANTGGGCCGCATGGGCAAATGGAACNGCNGTNAGAGAATTAGATTTTCATGACACTTTTTTGGCNGCAGANTATTCTCATCCTGCNGATAATATTCCACCCATNCTTGCGGTTGCGCAACAGTNANGNTGTGACGGAAAATCATTAATAAAAGGAATATTAACTGGATATGAAGTTCAAGTGAATTTAGTAAAAGGAATNTGTTTGCATGAACACAAAATNGATCATATNGCTCATTTAGGACCAAGCGCGGCAGCTGGCATTGGCACCTTACTTTCNTTAAAGACTGAGCAAATTTATCAAGCTGTACAGCAAGCNTTACATGTTACAGTATCAACCAGACAATCGAGAAAAGGTGAAATNTCATCNTGGAAAGCTTTNGCGCCAGCTCANGCTGGTAAATTAGCAATCGAAGCTGTTGATAGGGTGATGAGAGGNGAGGGAGCTCCAAGTCCTATTTATGAAGGTGAAGATAGCGTNATTGCTTACGTTCTNTCAGGCCCGCAAGCNGAATATAGAGTNCCATTACCNAATTTAAACGAGCCAAAGAANGCAATTTTAGAAACATATACNAAAGAACACTCAGCAGAGTATCAAGCTCAAGCATTAATTGATCTTGCAATAAGTCTTAATAAAGAAATAAAAGATTTTTCAAANNTAAAGAATATTGATTTNNATACAAGTCATCATACNCACAATGTAATTGGAACAGGCGCAAATGATCCACAAAAAATGGATCCAAAGGCAAGTCGTGAAACTTTAGATCACTCNATAATGTATATTTTAGCTGTAGCGCTAGAGGATGGGAGATGGCATCACATAAATTCTTATACTCCTAAAAGAGCAAATAAGNCTTCCACAATTAATCTTTGGCAAAAAATAAAAACATTTGAAGATCCAGAATGGACAAATAAATATCACGATCCAGATCCAACTAANAGNTGTTTTGGAGGGAANATAACAATTAATTTTAATGATGGNTCAGTAATTTCAAAAGAGCTTGAAATTGCNAATGCNAACCCTAATGGAAAAAGNCCNTTTAAAAGAGANAATTATATTNAAAAATTTAAAACATTAACNGACGGGTTGATAANNGATACTGAAAGTAAAAGATTTTTAAAACAAGTGCAAGATTTACATAAANTAAAAAAAGGAGANCTTTACAAANTAAATNTANAGGTAAAAAGCAAATTTAATAAAAAGANAAAGAAAAATAAAACTATTTTTTAATNTGAATTTGTTGTCCNTCTAACCACTTAGCATCTTCANNTTTATANTGTTCTTTTTTCCATANAGGTGTCTTTTTTTTTATNTCTTCTATTATAAATCTTGANAANTCGTAAACTTGACTTCGGTGTTTGCANGCNACNGCGATAATAATAGATATTCCACCCAATGGTACATAACCTTTNACGTGTTCGACAAAAGCTACAGGATGCTCAAGCTTTAATTTTTTGATAGCATCTTCNTAAATTTCTTTAAAACTTNTTTTTACCATCTTGTCATGTGAGTCATAAGTAATACCAGTGACTTNTTTNTCATTATTCATATCTCTAACTGTACCAATNAAAAATAATGAAGCNCCNCACTTATGAGATTCTATNAAATNTGTNGCTCTTTCNAAAGAGATTTTACTTGTCTTTAAATTTACAACNTCACANTGAAACATTAACCTCCTCCTATTGGTGGAATAATTGCCAANTTTTGATCTTTATTTAATTTATAACTATCTTCAACAATTTCGTTATNTTCCGAGCTAAAAGCAGANTTTTTCACCACNTCTAAATAATTAGNATTTTTAGGAAATTCNTTTTTAATCATTTGTTCTAATTTAATTCTTAATTCTTTAACTGTTATCTCATTATCAAATTCAAAATGTAAAAATTCNTCTTTACTGAACTCTCTACTCATTCCAAATAACTCTAACTTAATAATCATAATAATCTACTCGTGANCCNTTTTTTANAATANTTTTTTTTTGATTTAATTTAATCCAACAATTNGCATTTACTAAGCTTTTTATTCTAAAAGATTCTTGGCCNCTTAAAATTTTGAGAGTNTTATTATTAGTTTTNCCCCTTAAAAATAGAGTTAATTTTTTATTTTTTTTNTAATTTTGTAGCANGCGTCCATTTTTTAATTTTAAGATTTTNCTTTGNAGTCTNAANAATAANGGNGTAATTAAGAAGTGAAACCCNACAATNGTAGAAATTGGATTACCNGGTAAACCAAAATAGTAACTACTTTTTTTAATTGCAAATAANGTTGGCCTACCAGGCTTCATCAAAATTTTGTGGAAAATTACCTTAAANTTATTNTTTTTNAGNACTTGAGGAATNAAATCTTTGTGNCCTGCAGATACTCCTCCAGTTGATANTATAATTNCATTNTTTANANTTTGAATTTTTCTAANTTTACTNTNNAGCTGNTTAANATTATCTTTTAAAATACCAAGATATATAAATTTAAAATTNAGCTTCTCACTAAANGATTTTATNTATTCTGGNATAGAATTAATNACTTTATNATTAATTTTTACNTTATCTATAATTTCATTACCTGTACAAAATAAAATTATAGTTGGTTTTTGATAAACTTTAATATTTTTAATCCCNAGNGATTTTAAAGCTAAAAGATTTGGAGCNGTAATAGTAGTATTTTTTTTTAAAATAATCTGTCCTTTTTTGTAATCNCTNCCAATTTTTCGAANATTTGTATCTTTGCTAATTTTTTTTTTTAATTTCACTACTCCCTTTTCAATTNNCAGATTTTCATATGGCATCATACAGTNATATGGATGAAATATCTTTGCNCCTGTACTAATTCTATAACAACAATTTTTNNTGTATTTAATTTTATTTTTTTGACCNGCTGAAGTTGCNCCNAANATTTTAAAACTTTTATTAGATACTGTATCAGATGATTTAAAAGCAAATCCATCGAGTAAACTATTATTAAAAAAAGGNTTATTTTTTTTTGAATTAATATTTCTTACACAAACATGTTGTAATGACTTTTCGACTTTTACAATANTTGTTTTCTTACGAGCAAAATNTAATACTCTTTTTAANGCAGNTGAGTANGTTAACATTTTACTTTAANTGAGATAGAAATTCTGGAAGACCGTTGGGGTTTAACCATAATCCACTTTTGCCACCTTGTTTTACTAGCAGTCTGATTTCTTCTATAGACAAGTCTGGATTTACAATTTTACTTAGATCGTAAATAGTTATGAGAGCAGCATTTACACCCATAATAGCCTCCATTTCTACACCTGTTTTTGCGTGCGCGGAAACTAAACAATAAACTTCTAAAGAATAATTACCCTTGTTTAAAACTATTTTAATCGAAGAATGCTCAATAGATAATGGATGACACAAAGGAATTAAATCGCTTGTTTTTTTAACTCCCAATAAACCTGCAACTTCTGCCAAACTAATCGGATCACCTTTTGGCATATTTTGATTTTGAATTAAATCAAAAATTTTTGAACCGACTATTATTGATCCACATGCTAGCGCTCTCCTAAGAGTAACTTTTTTTTCAGAAACATCTATCATGTTGTATGATTTCTCTTCAAACAACTCTTTAGTCCAATCTTTAAGATCTTCCTTTGTTACTATTTTTAATTTCAAATTAACCTCCAATTGAAGCCAAATGTGGAGTTGCTCCTGTATCCCCGATCTCAAGATAATGAGATTCTTTTTTAAATCTTAATTGCGTTAATATTAAATTAAGCAACTCTTTTTTCTGGGAAGAATTTTTTAATAATGGCCTTAAATTAACTCCTGTGTTACCGAACAAGCAAAGTCTCAACTCACCTTTTGCAGTTATTCTTAGTCTATTACAGCTTTTACAAAAATCCCTTGAATATGGCGCGATAATTCCAAATTTACCATTTGAATTTGGACTCACATAATTTATTGAAGGACCAGCATCACTTACTCTATCTATTGAATTCCATTTATTTCTATTAAGATAGTCTTTAAAAACTGAAGAGGGAACATGATACTTTTTAAAATAATTTAAATTGTCTCCTGTTTGCATTAGCTCAATGTATCTAAAATCTATTTTCTTTTTGTTAATAAATTCTGACCATTGATCAAAATCACGCTCATTGTCATTTATACCTTTTAATAGCACAGCATTAACCTTGATGTTTTTGAAACCTTTTTTTTGTAAAACATCAATTCCTTCAAGAATTTGATTTAATCTATCATGACCTGTAACTTTTCTAAAAGTTTCAGCATTTAAACTATCAATACTTATATTCACTCCATTAATTTTATTATCAACTATTTGATCAGCAATTTTATTTAATTTATAACCATTTGTTGTGATCACAACATTATGTATGTTTTTTTTGTTCTTTACAATTTTGATTATATCAAAGAAATCTTTTCTTACAGTTGGTTCACCTCCAGTTATTCTAATCTTTGAAACACCAAGACAAGACAAAGCCTCGACTAAATTATTAATTTCATCAATGTTTAAAAAACCAGGAGCATTTGAAGGTTTAAAATAACCATTTGGTAAACAATAACCGCATTTAAAATTACAAACATCAGTTATAGAAAGCCTGATATACGGAAATGTTCTTCCAAAATTGTCCCTTAATTTTTCCATCTAATATAGATTATCATTATTAAGGATTATTGGAACAATTTAATTCAACTAAAAATTGATAAAACACAAAATACAACTAATACTAGATACCAAGTTATTTCTTTTACATATATTATGTTGCTTAGCAAAACAGGAGGAGTTATGAAAAAAATAAAAAATAATATCAATCCTAGTAGAAGAAAATTTTTAACTGGTTCAGCAACAGTTGCAGGTGTTGCAGCGGCAAGCGCTTTAGTCCCAATTAAAGTTTCTTACGCAAATCATACTGCAAGTGACGCTAAAGGTTTACCTAGCTTTATTAAGTGGAAAAAAAGATCTTCACTTATAATTCACTCTGACAAAACAATGGAAACACATAGAGAGGCCATTGGATCAAGTGTGATTACGCCTATTAGACATATTTATATTAGAAATAACATGCCAACAATGACTGACGCTCAAATTGGCAAAAAATCACAGTGGAAATTAAAAGTTGAGGGTGTAAAAAATCCGAAAACTTTCACTTTATCGCAATTGCAAAACTTAGGTAGAACTACTATGGCTACAGTTCTACAATGTTCTGGAAATGGTAGAGGTTTCTTTCCGCATAAACCAAGAGGTTCTCAGTGGAAAACTGGTGCATCAGCTTGTGTGATGTGGACAGGTATTCCATTATTAACGGTTATAAAAGCTTGCGGTGGATTAGCAGGTGGCGCTAAATACGTAACTGCAACAGGTTCGGATATGCCATCAAATCTTGATCCAAAGAAAGCTTTAGTAGAAAGATCAGTGCCAATCAAAGTTCAAAAAGATGCAATGCTTGCTTGGGAAATGAATGGGGTTGCATTACCAAATGCACACGGCGGTCCTCTACGATTTATACCACCAGGGTATTTTGGAATTAATAACGTTAAACACTGTGGTAAAATTTCATTTACAAAAGACCAGTCACAGGTGAAGTATATGAAAAAAAGTTACAGAATTTCACCAATTGGTAAAAAAGGATCACAATATCCAAGTTGCTGGGAGATGCCTGTTAAATCTTGGATTACCTCACCAATGAAAAGATCATCCTCAGGAAATGTAAGTATTTCTGGAGTAGCTTTTGGTGGTACGAGAAAAGTATCAAGTGTTTCAGTATCGACTGACGGTGGAAAAAAATGGAAAAAAGCAAAACTTATTGGTCCGGATCTTGGAAAGTTTGCATGGAGACAATTTGTTTTTAATGCAAAATTAAAACCAGGAAAATACAACATTGCAAGCAAAGCTTCTGCCGGTGGAAAATCTCAACCTAAATTGAGAATGGAAAACAGAAGAGGTTATGCTCACAACGGTTGGAAAGATCACAGTTTAAATATAAGTGTCAGCTAGACTCTTAAAAATTTTACTATTAAATATATTCATCATCTCATCAGCAAATGCTAATGAGATGATGAAAGTTGGTAAAGATATTTTTTACGGAAAATCTGGATGCGCAAACTGTCATGCCATGAATTCTTCAGATGGTAACGTAAGAAAAATGTACTTTGATCGCGTTTACGAAGTTGTAAAAAATGGTTATGGAGTCATGCCTGCTTATAAAGATAAATTAAGTGATAAAGAAATTAAGGCTGTATCAGCATATATATCTGAAAAATCTAAAAATTGGAAAAACAAGTTAGGATCATTTGTTCAATAAAAGTATGATAAAAAAAATTAGATTATTAACTCTCTTATTTTTGATTAATATATCATTCTATGCTTCAGCAGACCCAATGAAAAAGGGAATGGAATTATTTAATGGCAAGGCAATGTGTGCATCCTGCCATACTTTAAAAGCAGCAGGTTCTCAAGGTAACGTTGGCCCAAATTTAGACTCACTTAAGCCGACAGTGGCTCAAGTTAAAGATATAGTTACTCATGGATTGGGTGCGATGCCTGCTTTTGGAGAAGATGGTCTTTTAACAACTGAAGAGATTGATACTGTGTCAATTTATGTTGCCAAAAGCTCCGGAAAATAGGTATAAATAATTATGATAGAATTTATAAATATGAACGGCTTTGGTATTTTTATTTGGCCTGCCTATATAATTGCTTTTAGCTTAATCACTTATTTATATATAGCATCGACTCTACAGCTTAAAAAACTTGAAAAAGAAATCGAGATCTTAGAGCAGAAAGTTGCGGCAGAGAAAATCAAATCTTCAACAAGCTCTCTAAGTCAAACTGCCTAAAAAATCTTAAATCCAATTCTTAAGGCTACAGCAATAACTAATATTGATGTTATCATAGCCAATATTTTTGTGGGAATTATTTTAATACTTAAATAGTTTCCTATTTGACCACCAACAAATACGGCTAAAAATAAATACCAGAAATTAAATATTTCATTGATTATTCCATACTTAGTTAATTGACCAAATATTCCTGACACTGAATTGATAAGAATAAATATTGATGCAGAAGTAATTATGATTTTAGGTCTTTCAGCTCTAAGCAGGAATAAAATTGGGCTTAAAAATATACCACCTCCTATTCCGACAACACCAGATATAAATCCTAAAATTGAT
>PAFP01000058.1 GCA_002704185.1 Candidatus Pelagibacter sp. | reverse complement strand
ATTTATGAATTAGCAATTAAAAAATTTGATTGTATACCAAGTCAAACATTATTTATCGATGATAGACCTGAAAATACTGATTCAGCAAAAGCACTTGGTATTAATGTTATTACATTAGATAATCCGGGAAAATTAAAAGAATATATGAAAAATTTTATTTAATATCTATCTTACGGTCGATATCAAATAAAATTGATTTGTTTTTAAAAAATACTTTTTGATAATTTTTTTTTAATAATTTTTTAGCACCATTATCACCTTTTAAGATTATAAATTTTTTTTTATATTTAATTGGAAATATAACAGGATTGCCTCTCTTATTTTTGTAGTAAGGCACAGTAATATTATTATGTTTATTAAAGTTTAAAATTAATTTGTTATATATATGTTTGTTTATCTTTGGCATATCTCCAAGACAGACAAAAAATCCAATAGTTTTTTTATCAAGTTTTTTTATTCCACAATTGATTGAAGAGGCCATACCAGAATTAAATTTTTTATTAATAACTATTTTAATATTTTTCTTCTTGTATATTTTTTTTTTTATTTGAGCTTGATCATGTCCCAAAACAACTATGATGCTATTAACATTGCTTTTTAATAAGTTTAGTAAAGCGGATTGTATCAAACTTTTATTATTATATTTAATAAATAACTTATTCTTGTTACCAAACCTTTTAGATTGACCAGCAGCTAGCAAAATAGCTGATATCATTTTTTGTAAATTTCGCTCATTAATTGGAAAATTATTGAAAGAGCAATTTCAGGCGCAGATCGGCCACCAAATTTAATTCCAATTGGTCCGAAAATTTTTTGAATTTCTTTGTCATCAAAACCGTTTGCCTTTAATCTCTCACAGCGATTTTTATGTGTATTTTTGCTTCCAAGCGCTCCTATATAAAAACATTTTTTTTTAAGCGCTTCTTTGATTGCTGGATCATCAATTTTAGGATCATGTGTTAATGCTATTAAGGCTGTTCTTTGATTCAATGAAATTTTTTTAAAAGCATCATCTGGCCATTGATTTATAATATTTGTGTCAGGAAATCTATTTTCTGATGCAAAATACCCCCTTGGATCAATAATATTAATTTCTATGTTTAAATTTTTTGCAAATTCTACAAAATATTGTGCTATATGCACTGCTCCAACAATAACTACTTGAATTGGTCTAAAATAATTTTTAATAAAAAGCTTTGTGTCTTTTATCAATCCATCTTGGCGATTATTAAAACATTTTGCAATATTTATTTTAAAACTTTCAAGATCTTTGTCTAATTTACAATTAGGATCATAGATATAATTTTTAGCTGTATCTAAATCTGTAATAATTGAGAATTCTTTTTTTTTTCCTTTTAACTCAATAACTTTTGATAGCACATTTAATTTCATTAATTACTGAATCTTTTCTAAAAAAATTGCAATTTCTCCACCACAAGCTAGACCTACTTCCCATGCACTTTCGTTAGAAACTTTATATTCAATTTTTTTGAAACTTTCTGATTTTGATAGAAGCTCAATAGATTGTCTTACAACGTCTCCTTCAACACATCCACCCGAAACTGATCCTGAAAAATCTCCTTTATCGTTGACAATCATCCTGCTACCGATTGGTCGAGGTGAAGATCCCCACGTTTGAATAACAGTGGCCAATACAACATTTCTTTTTTGTTGTACCCACTGATGGGCTTCATCTAGAATTTTTTCATCAAAAGAATTTTTCATTATTATAATAATACTAATTCTTCTTTGAAACGGTAACTTTTTTTATGTTTTTTTTGTTTTTATTGCATTGATTTATGCAAATAACGGTAAATATGCCTGCTAAAAATGAATATTTAATTATTTTTAAGCCAATGATAGTCCTAAATATCACTTACAGTTAGCTACCGCTTTTTTTGCGCAAGATACAATCAAGCTTGCTCGATATTCTGCTGAAGCATGTATATCAGAATTTAAGTTTGATGATTTTAAAATCAAGCTATCTAATGAGTTCTCTAAGAAATTATTATTCAAAGCTTTTTCTACTTCTTTACAACGGTAAACAACTGATTGTGCCCCTGTAACTGCACACCTTACTTCTTTTTTGAATTTAGCAACGTATACACCAACCATTGCATATCTTGATGCAGGATTTGGAAATTTTATGTAGCAGGATTTTTCTGGTATTTGAAATTCAACCGCAGTAACTAATTCACCTTTTTTTAGCGATGTTTCAAACATGCCTGTAAAAAAATTTTCTGCATTTACTTTTCTTTTTGATGTGTGAACTACTGCGTCTAGTGCTATACATGCAGAAGGATAGCATGCTGTTGGATCATTGTTTGATATTGACCCACCTAATGTCCCACAATTTCTTACTTGTGGATCACCTATGCCTTCGGCCAAACCTGCTAAAGAATGAATAGCTTTCTTAACTTCTTTTGAGCCAGCTACATCAGCATGTTTAGTGTTCGCGCCAATCATTACAGACTTCCCTTTTACTTTGATACCATATAGTTCTTTAATTTCTTTAATATCAATTACATCCGAAAAACTTGATAACCTCATCTTCATCGAAGGAATTAATGTCATGCCTCCGGCGAGGAAAGTAGATTTATTTGAAGCCAGTTTTGTTGCTTCTTTTACACTTCTAACTTCGTGAAAATTAAATGCTTTCATCTTTCCCCCTTTTGTTTAATAAAAGTTAAGCTGCTTTTTTCTTACTGTCCGACTTATCTTTTAATGCCTTCCAAACTTTTTCAGAAGTTGCTGGCATAGAAACTTCTGTTCCAATTGCATCAATCACAGCATTCATAACTGCTGGTGGTGATGCAATAGCTCCTGCTTCCCCACAACCTTTAACACCTAAAGGATTAGATGTTGCTGGTGTACAAGTATAATCTATTCTAAACTCTGGAAAGTTATCCGCTCTTGGCATTGTATAATCCATATATGATGCTGTAACTAATTGACCTGTTTCGTCATAATAAGCGTTTTCATATAGTGCTTGGCCGATACCTTGTGCTAGTCCACCATGTATTTGACCTTCAACAATCATTGGATTAATTAAATTACCAAAATCATCAACACAAGTATAAGTATCCACNTTTGTCTCACCAGTGGTCGGATCTACTTCAACCTCGCAAACATGTGAACCTGCTGGGAATGAAAAATTTACTGGATCATAAAAAGCAGTTTCTTTTAATCCTGGTTCTACCCCCTCTGGAAGAGGAGATTTAATTTCCCCGTACGTTCCTGGTAAATAACAAGCGAAAGCAATCTCTCCGATAGTCTTTTTCTTATTTGAATTTGGAACAATAAATTCACCATCTTTGAATTCAATTTCATCAGGATTTGCTTCAAGCATATGTGCTGCAACTTTTTTACCTTTTTCTACAATTTTATCGCAAGCTTTTGAAATAGCTGAACCACCAACCGCTAGTGATCTAGATCCATAAGTGCCCATACCAAATGGCCCTTTGTCAGTATCTCCATGAACTAAATCAATATTTT
The DNA here is from genome assembly GCA_002704185.1 of Candidatus Pelagibacter sp. Classification (GTDB taxonomy): domain Bacteria; phylum Pseudomonadota; class Alphaproteobacteria; order Pelagibacterales; family Pelagibacteraceae. Next base: position 5,935 of record PAFP01000058.1, on the reverse strand, counting down.
CTATGGGCACACCAAGTTTATCAGCCACGATTTGAGTAAATGTCGTGTCGTGCCCTTGTCCATGGCTGTGTGTACCTGTCATAACTGAAATATTTCCAGTTGCGTTAAATCTAATCTCTGCAGACTCCCAAAGTCCTACACCAGCACCTAGAGACATTACTGCAGCTGAGGGTGCAATACCACAAGCTTCGATGTAAGTTGAGAAACCAACTCCTCTTAACTTGCCTTTTGCAGCAGACTCTGCTTTTCTTTTTTCAAAATTAGAATAGTCGGAAAGTTCTAGTGCTCTGTTAAAGTGTGCTTCGTAATCTCCTGAGTCTATATTATGAACTAAACACTGCTGATGTGGAAATTGCCTAATGAAATTTTTCTTTCTAAATTCAGCTCTATCCATTCCCATTTCTTTAGCAGCTTTATCCATTAATCTTTCAATCATGTATGTAGCCTCTGGTCGGCCTGCACCTCTATAAGCATCTACTGGAGCTGTATTAGTATACACTGCTTTCACATTGCAATATGCAGAGGCTATATTATAAAGCCCTAAAACCAATGGTCCATAAAGATATGTCGGCGTAACAGTTGAGAACAATGAGGCATAGCCTCCAAGATTAGCAATCGTATCAACTTTTAATCCCGTTACTGTTCCATCGTTTTTAATTGCAAGCTCACAATTAGTAATATGATCTCTTCCATGACAATCTGATAAAAATGAATCTGTTCTCTCACAAACCCATTTGACCGGTCTTTGTAATCTTTTTGCTGCCCAAGCAACTACAACATCTTCTGCATATGGATAAATTTTTGATCCAAAACCTCCACCTACGTCAGGAGCAACAATTCTAAATTTATGTTCAGGATGAATTGCATTAAATGCAGACATCACAAGTCTTGATAAATGTGGATTTTGACTTGTTGTATATAAAGTTAATTCTTCTGATGAAGAATTAAAATCACCAATGGATGCTCTCGGCTCCATGGCATTTGGAACTAATCTATTGTTAGTTAAAGTCATTTTTACAATTTTGTCAGCACTTGAAAAAGCCTCATCTGTTTTTGCCTTGTCTCCAAGTTCCCAATCAAATGATAAGTTTTTTTCAATACCTTCGTGTATTGATTCTGAATCCATTGCCTCGCCAGTATTAACAACTGCTTTTAAAACTTTGTAATCTACTTTTACCAGCTCCGCTGCATCTCTTGCTTGCTGAAGAGTTTCCGCTACTACTAATGCTACATGATCTCCAACATAATTAACACTATCACTCGCAAGTGCTGGATGCGGAGGAATTTTCATATCCGAACCATCTTTGCTTACAATTTTCCAACCAGCTATAAGTCCACCAATTTTATCTTCATTTAATTCTTTTGCAGTTAATACATCGATTACACCATTAAGTTTTTTTGCTTTTGATGTATCAATATTTTTTATTTTCGCACGTGCGTGTGGAGATCTAATAAAATATCCATATGTTTGGTTAGCTAATGTTATATCAGCTGTATATCTTCCTTTACCTGTTAAAAATTTCTTATCTTCTTTTCTTTCTACTTTAGATCCTATCATGCTTGCTGCCATTTTTTTCTCCCTTATTAGTTAATTTTTTACATTTTAGATGCAGCATCTTTAACTGCTGCAACAATATTTTGGTATCCAGTACATCGGCAAATGTTACCTTCTAACCATTCACGAATCTCCGTATCACTAGGATTCTTTTTATTTTTTAATAAGTCAACTGCGCTCATTACCATGCCTGGTGTACAATAACCGCATTGTAAGCCATGATGCTTTTTAAAAGCTTCTTGCATTGGATGAAGTTTTCCATTTTCAGCTAAACCTTCAATTGTTGTCACTTTTGAACCGTTAACATCTGCTGCCAATAAAGCACAGCTTTTCATTGATTTGCCATCAACATGAACCACGCAAGCGCCACATTGGCTTGTATCACAGCCTATATGTGTACCTGTCAAATTTAAGCTTTCTCTTATTAATTCTGAGAGTAAAGTATAATCCTCAACCTCTTTGGTAAATTTTTTACCATTTACTGTTAAAGTTACTGATTTCATGTTCTCCCCTCTCTATAATTTTATTTATTATTATTAAANTACTAGAAATTTGAAAAATCTCAATAAGACAATATTGACACTACTTCAGGTTGTCTACAAAATTACCAATAAAATAGCCCCTAATACTAATACTCCAGTTACCAAAAATATTATTTTCTTTTTATATAAAATATTGCCAACATGATTAGTTTTTTCTTTTAATTTGGAACCCGCGGGTGACAAGGCATCAGTAAATTTACCAAAAAATATATCTGCCATTTTTTTTGCAGTCATATCAATTAGTCTTGATCCAACTTGAGCAATTTTACCTCCTACTTGTGCTTCAACTACGTAAGATAAAGTAGTAACACCGTTATTTTCATCAAGTTTTACGCTCGCTTCACCAGATGCAAAACCAACTGGGGAGTTGCCTTGACCAGTTATTTTATAACTATCAGGTGGATTAAGATCTTTTAACTCAATTTCTCCTGTGAAACTTGCATTAAAAGGACCAATTTTATTTGTTGCAGTAGCAGTAAAACTTGTATCGGAGTTCTTTTTAAATTCTTCACATCCTGGTATGCATTTTTGCAGTATCTTCGGACTATTTAAAGCTTCCCAAACTGATTGTTTATTTGTTGGAATTTGATAAGAACCTGATAATTTCATTTTCAATAATATATTTATTTTTATGGATGAAGCTACAAAAAAAGAAGTTCAAGCCAAAGCATTTACAAGACTGATTAGTCATCTTAAGAATAGAAAAGATGTTCAAAATCTTGATCTAATGAATCTAGCAGGATTTTGTAGAAACTGTATTTCTAAATGGTNTAGAGAAGAGGCAATTAAAATGGGTCAAGATATTTCTGATCCAGATGCAAGAAAAGAAATATATGGTATGAGTTATGAGGAATGGAAAGCTAAATATCAAAAATGATTACATTAACTAATACAATATTATTTTATATTTTAGTAACTTTAATCGCTTATTATTTCATTCCTTGGAAAAGATTTACTAAAGCACCCTTAAGTAAGCTACTAAATTTCTGGATACAAAGTGTTGTGTTTGCAATTGGTATTGTTGGATTATCTTATTATTTAATTAATAATATCTTTTAAAATTAGCAAGTTTTTAAAGAATTCGATATATTTTTAATTAACATAAAATATTGATTTTTATCAGCTGGTAAAGTTGAACCATGAGGATCTAGAACTCCGGTTTTAATGTTTGTGTCTTTTGCTANTGCATTAATTATATTTGGATTAAACTGGGGTTCAGAGAATATACATTTAGCTTTCTTTTTTTTTATTACATTTCTTATATCTTTTAATTGTTCTGCTCCAGGCAACACATCAGTATTAACTGTTAAAGCTCCAATCGCATTTACACGAAATTTTTTTTCAAAATACTGGTAAGCATCGTGAAACACAATAAAGCTAGCATTTTTATTTGTATTATTTTTTACATCTTTTATTAAAATATCAATTTCTTTAACTAATTTTTTTAAATTTACTTTGTAAGTTGAGGCATTTTCTTTATCTAAAGAGACTAACTCTTTAGTCATTTTTTTTGCGATGACTTTTGCATTTGAAGGATCTAACCAAATATGTGGATCATGATCTCCGTGTGCATGTCCATGATCATCATGTTTTTTATCTCCATGATCATCATGTTTTTTATGTCCGTGGTCATCATGTTTTTTATGTCCGTGGTCATCATGTTTTTTATGTCCGTGGTCATCGTGACCTTCGAAGATGTTTTTTTCCCTAAATGCTAATTTTTTTAACCCATTAATTTCTAATAATTCAATTACTTTAGATTTTTTTGAAATAGATTTAATGGGCTTTTCGAGGGGCGTTTCTAAATTTTCTCCTACCCAAAATACAATATCAGCTTGTTGTAGCATTTTTGCATGAGAAGGTTTTAGCGTGAAGTTATGAGGTGAATTACTACCCTCTACAATGAGCGAGGGTGAACTAATACCTTGCATTAAATATGAAGCTAATGAATGTATCGGTTTAATAGAAGTAACAACTTTTATTTCTGACATTGCAGTTGTTGATACAGAAAGTAAGAAAATAAAGGTAAAATTGATTATATTTACTAATGTTTTTTTCATTGTTATAATGTTATTTTATAACAAGTGTTATAATGTAACAATTATATATTTGTCAATAAATTAATTAATTATTATGAATAATGTTGTAGCAAAATTGAACAATGCCGGACTTCAGATAAATAACAAGTGGTTAGTAAGGGGTGTTTCGTTTGAAGTAAAGAAAGGAGAAATTGTAACTCTTATAGGGCCTAATGGGTCAGGTAAATCAACAACAGCAAAAATTGCATTGGGAATCTACAAAAATGCTGAAGGCCATGTTGATAAATATACAAATAAAATTGGATACGTGCCGCAAAAAATTTCAATTGATTGGACTTTGCCCGGACGTGTTTTCGATTTCATGAACCTTACAGAAAAGTTAAAAGAAAAAGATTTAGACGATGCTTTAAATTTAACTGGTGTAAAAAATTTAAAGTATAGGAATATTAAAAGTTTATCCGGTGGTGAGTTTCAAAGAGTATTGATTGCGCGAGCTATTGCAAAAAAACCTGAATTTTTGGTATTGGATGAACCAGTCCAAGGTGTAGACTTTAAAGGTGAGATAGCGCTATACGAATTAATAAAATTGATTTCTGAAAATCTAAAATGCGGAATATTGCTAATTTCTCACGATTTACACGTTGTAATGTCTGCTACAGATTATGTTGTATGTTTAAATGGTCATATCTGCTGTTCAGGAACGCCTAAAACAGTAGCAAATAATCATAATTATAAAGAGCTTTTTGGTGATAGGGCATCTAATACGTTATCGATTTATGAACACAAACACGACCATACACACTCAGCAGATGGAATAATAAAAACGAAAAAAAATTAATGCTAGATGATTTTTTTATAAGAGCTTTAATTGCAGGTTTGGGAGTAGCGATAGTAACTGGTCCTTTAGGATGTTTTACTATTTGGAGAAGACTTTCATTTTTTGGTGATACATTGGCACATTCTGCTCTTTTAGGTGTTACGTTGGCTTTGTCATTTGAAATGAATATTTCATTTGCAGTTTTTCTTATATCTGCCGTTGTTGCTATATTTTTAATTAATTTACAAAGAGTAACAAACCTCCCTGGAGATGCTTTGCTAGGTTTATTAGCTCACTCTACTTTAGCTTTAGGTCTTGTTACCATTAGTTTTTTATCATTTATACGATTTGACATTATGGGTTTGCTTTTTGGAGATATTCTGTCAGTAAATAATTTAGATATTTTAATTATTTGGTTAGGGGGTGCAATAATATTGATTACTTTAAAAATAATTTGGAAACCATTGTTTGCATCAACTGTAAATTACGATCTTGCTCAAGCTGAAGGAATGAACCCGGATAGAGTAAACATAATATTTACGTTGCTGATGGCTGCAATTATTGCAATCTCTATAAAAATGGTTGGTCTTCTTTTGATAACTGGTATGTTAATCATGCCAGCAGCAATGGCAAGAAACCTTTCGGATAATCCTATAATGATGGTCTTTATTGCAACAGTTGGTGGTCTGCTTTCAGTTTTGCTAGGATTGTTTGCTTCATTAGAATTTAATTCACCCTCCGGACCGTCAATTATTGTGGCAGCTTTAACTTTGTTTTTATTATCTCTAATAAATTTAAAGCGTATGAAGATAAAAGGTAAGGTGGTATAGTTTATATTATGAAGCATAAACAAGTTAACTTAAGTAAAAATCAACTGATAGTCTTAGAAACAATTAGAAAAGCTAAAAAACCATTAAAGGCGTATTCTATTTTATCGAGTGTTAAAAAAAAAGGTATTAACGCTCCCCCGCAGGTGTACAGA
>PAFP01000057.1 GCA_002704185.1 Candidatus Pelagibacter sp. | reverse complement strand
AGGGATAGTGCCACAGAAAATAAACCGCCTAATCAAGGCAAGGGTGAAACGGTGAGGTAAGAGCTCACCGGTTTCTTAGTAATAGGAAACGCATGGAAAACCCTGCTTGGAGCAAGACCAAATAGGAGTAGCGCGATTAGAGTAAAATCTGGTCAATTTTCCTAAAATAGCTACTCGGGTTGGTTGCTTGAGCTGCTTGGTGACAAGCAGCCTAGATAAATTATCGATTTAAATGACAGAACCCAGCTTACAGACCAGCTAGCAAATTCCAAAATCGAACAAAACTAGAACAACTTAAAGTTGTAAAAAAATATTGACTTTTCACTAAATACCATGTTATCCCATGATATCCCATAAAAGGATAAAAATGATAATTTATGTTTATATCTACTTACGAAAACAAATTAGACAAAAAAGGAAGGGTGTCAGTGCCAGCATCGTATAGATCACAAATAAATAAAGATGGATTTGATAGTATAATTTGTTACCCTTCATTTACTCTTCCAACAATAGAATTTTGTCCCCAATCAAGATTAGATAAAATTATTGAAGCTATTGATAATCTTAACCCTTTTGATGAAAATAGAGACATATTCGCTACATCTGTAGCAGCAAATAGTCATAAGTTAAATTTTGATAGCGAGGGCAGAGTAACAATGGTCCATAAACTGTTAAAACATGCAAATATAAATAGTAAAGTTTTATTCGTAGGTCAGGGCAAAACATTTCAAATGTGGGATCCTAGTAATTTTAAAAGATTTAGTTTAAGCGCACAAAAGAAAGCAAATTTAAAAAGAGCTGAACTAAAATGGAAAAGCGAAAACTAAAACTAAAAAAAAAGAAGGAGAGTACATGCCTATAAACATATCTGCACCAGAGTTAAGGGAATTAAAACCGAGAATTATTGTATTAGGAGTTGGAGGAGCTGGAGGAAATGCTATCAATAACATGATTAATCAAGGTGTTGTAGGTGTAGAGTATGTTGCTGCTAATACTGACGCTCAAGATTTAAAAAATAATCTGTCTGATTGCAAAATACAGTTAGGTAGTAATTTAACAAGAGGCTTGGGTGCTGGTTCAAAAGCTGAAATTGGAAGGGCTGCGGCTGATGAAAGCATGAATGAGATTATCAACTTACTGCAAGGTGCGAATATGGTTTTTATTACTGCTGGAATGGGCGGAGGAACTGGAACTGGGGCTGCGCCAATCATAGCTAAGGCAGCTAAAGATTTAAATATTTTAACTTTTGCAATAGTTACAAAGCCTTTTATGTTTGAAGGACCTGGAAGAATTAGAGTGGCTGAGAAAGGTTTAGAAGAGCTTAAAAATTATGTAGATACTTCAATAATAATTCCAAATCAAAATTTGTTTAAAATAGCAGATGACAAAACCACATATACTGATGCTTTTAAAATGGCTGACAATGTCCTTTTACACGGTGTAAGAGGCGTGACTGATTTAATAACTAAACCTGGACAAATGAATCTAGATTTTGCAGATATTGAAACAATTTCTACTGGTATGGGTAAAGCCATGATGGGAACTGGCGAAGCTGAAGGACAAGATAGAGCAAATATTGCAACTCAAATGGCAATTCATAATCCTCTAATTGATGACTACTCTTTAAAAGGTGCAAAAGGGTTGTTAGTAAATATTTCTGGTGGAGAAGATATAACCTTATATGAAGTTCAAGAGTGTTCAAATCAGATTAGAGCTGAGGTCGACCCAGCAGCTGATGTTATGATTGGAACTACTATTGATGAGAACTTAAAAGGAAAATTGAGGGTATCTATTGTTGCGACTGGTTTAGGCGGTGAAGTAAATAGAAATAAACCTGTATTAGTTCATAACAGAAATTATATTAATCCAAATTTAAAAGGAAATGCAGTAAATTACACTCACAATCCATATATGCTAAATAGCGCTCAAAACCATTATAGTAGGCCTATGAATACTATTATGTCGGGTTCTGCAGCAATTGACATGAATAGTGTAACTCACAATTCAAATTTGGGTCATAATATAGAAAAGAATAATGAAAAAACAAATGAGAAAATTAATAATACAGACAATATAAAAAATGAAAATAATATTAATAATTTTTTTGATGATAACTCTTATAATGAAAATCAACACTCATTAGATTTAGATAATCAGATCGATGACTCTCCTAAATTATTTAGCGAAGATTCCGATGTTTCATTTAATGATGATGTTTCTGATAATTACGATGAGTTATTAAAAAAACCTGAGTCAGACTCAACTAATGTAATAGATAAAGATTTATCTGATCTATCTTTTGATGATAAAGATGATCTTGAAATACCCGCGTTTTTACGAAGACAAACTAATTAGATAATAAAATAAAATGCCACTGGATAATATTCTTCACTATCCAGTGATGTTAAATGAGATACAAAATATAATAAAAAATCCAAAAATAATTATTGATGCGACTTTTGGCGGTGGTGGATATAGCAATGCATTTTTAAAAAAATTTTCTAATTGCAATATAAAAGCTTTTGATAGAGATGAAGAAGTAAAAAATATTGCTCAAGAATTAACTAACACATATAAGTCTAGATTTAGTTTTTATCACAACAAATTTTCAAATATTAAAGATCATATTGGAAATGACCTTGAGAATATTACTCATGTTATTTATGATTTAGGCTTATCAAATTTTCAAATACAAAATCGAAAAAAGGGCTTTTCATATAAAATTAATGTCCCACTTAAAATGACCATGGGAATAAATAATTACAATGCTTTAGATATATTAAATAATCAAACCGAAAAAAATTTGTCAAATATAATAAGTCTTTTTGGAGAGGATAAAGATGCAAAACGTATAGCAAAAAATATTATAAAATATAGAAATGAAAAAAAAATTATCAATTCAGAAGATCTAAAATATATTATTTTAAAAAGTAAAAGAAAATATCAAAAAAAAGATCCTTTCGCTCAAACCTTCCAAGCTATTAGAATTGTAGTCAATAAAGAGCTTAATGAAATTTACTATTCATTAAAATTTTTGATGGAAAATTCTGTGGTAGGTACAACATTTATAATAATAACTTTTCATTCTTTGGAAGATAGATTAGTTAAAAATATTTTTAATTTTTATGGAAAATCATTAAATTATTCAAGATATCTGCCAAGTATTAATAAAATAAATACCTTTAAAATTATTACAAAGAAACCAATCAAGCCATCAAATAAAGAGATTGTAATAAATCCTAACTCAAGATCAGCGAAGTTAAGAGTTATTAAAAAAATAAATAATGAAAGGGTTTCTATAAGTATTAATAATACTGGAATGGAAAAATATCTCACACTCGAAAGTCAAATTAATGAATAAAAATATTTTATTATTAATAATTATATTATCTATTGGTTCATATTCAAACAATTTTTTGAACCAGAAATCTGAAGAGCTAGATCTTGAAGTTAATAAAAAAAAAAAAATAATATTGGACCTTCGAAAAAAAATTAAAATTGAAAAAACAGAATTTAATTATTTAATTAATCCTGAAAGAATACAGAAATTAGCAAACAAACATTTAAAAAAAGATTATATTATATATGAAAAGAAAAATATCAAAAAAATTTATTGATAAAAATCAATTAAATTTACGTTTCGAGGATAAAATTGATTTTCGCAAAAAAAAAAACAAACCAGATATTAGAATAAATATATTAATATCTATTTTCTTTTTTTTTATTTCATTATTTTTTTTAAAACTTATTGGTTTAGGTTTAAAGGGTTATAAAAATGCCTACATTACCGAAAAACCAGTTCACTTAAATAGAAGATCAATTGTAGATGTAAATAATATAGTAATTGCAGAAAATATTAAAACTTACAATTTATATTTAAGAAGCAACAAAATAAATAATTTTAAAAATATCTTAATAAAACTCAAAATGATATTTCCTGATATTAATTATAATAANNTTCGTGCAAGAATAAAAAATAATAAAACAATTCTTGTAAAAAGAAATTTAAACAATCTTGAATATAATAAAGTAATAAATCTAGGTGAACCAGCTATAGAGTTAGAATTATCTGAAACTCGCATATATCACCATAAAAATTTGTTTTCACATTTAGTTGGTCAAATTGATACAGACAACTATGGTATATCAGGTTTAGAATTTTACTTAGATGAAAAAATTAAAAATAAAAAATTAATTGATATTCCAATTAAAACAAGTCTAGATGTAAAAGTTCAATATTTAATATGGGATATATTAAAAAAATCGATCTCTACATTTAATGCCAGGGGTGGTTCAGCAATATTAATAAATGTCAATACTGGGAAAATTATTTCAGCAGTTTCTCTACCAGATTTTGATATTAATAAAAGAACATCTATAAAATCTAAAAGTTTAATTAATAAAAACACAATGGGTTTGTATGAATTTGGATCAGTATTTAAAATTTTTACAATAGCAAATGCAATAGAACAAAATAAGATAAATATTAATACTCAATTTAATAAATTACCATCATTTGTTAAATGTGGAAAGTTTGAAATAAAGGAATTTGAATATTCAAAAGATAAAAAAAATTTAAATACTAAAAATATTTTAGTTAAATCTTCTAATATTGGTTCAATCAGAATCGCACAAAAAGTTGGTTTAAAGTCCCATAGAGAATTTATTGGTAAAATAGGTATTTTTGATTTATCGAAAATTGAAATTTCCGAAAAATCAAAACCTAGTAAAATAAATTGGGGTAAATGCAATACGCTCACCTCCACATTTGGTCATGGTATAAATACTACATTATTACAACTTACCAACGCCTACGCCACATTATCAAATGGAGGTTACTTGATAGATAACTCAATTCTTGAAGATAGTAAGGTTAACAAAAGACAAATAATTAGCCAGAAGACTAGCAATATTGTTATGAAAATTCTTAGAGCAAATGTTGACAAAAATAACAAAATAAAAGGTAGTGGAAGAAAAGCAGATATAGATGGTTATTATGTTGCTGGCAAAACAGGAACGGCTCAAAAGCCGAATAAAAATAAAGCTGGTTATTCAAAAAAAACATTAAATACTTTTACTGCAGTTTTCCCGTATAATTCACCTGATTTTGCATTAAGTATATTACTTGACGAACCACAAGGAGCACCGAAACTTTGGGGACACTCAAGAAATGAAGCAGGCTGGAACAGCGCCTATACAGCAGGATTAATTATACAAAAAATTGGTCCTATTTTAGACACAAAAAAATATTCTAAAACTAAAGTGGTGGCAAAAAAAAATGCAAATTAGCGAAATATCCAAAAATAATTTATGCATTGATAGCAGAAAAGTCAGAAAAAATGATATTTTTTTTGATTTAATCAGTTCTAAAAATAAAGAAAATCCTTATTTAAAAGAAATTATAAAAAAAAAAACCTAAAAAAATTTTCTCAGAGAAAAAGTACAAACTAGATATTTTTGAACAAAAAAAAAATATAAACTCATTTTTTTTGAAAGTTCTAAAAAAAAAGTTTAAACTTATACCTAAAAACATAGTTGGAGTAACAGGTACTAATGGAAAAAGCTCAGTCGCATTTTTTTTTAAAGAGATCAATAAATATTTAGGTATCAAATGTGCAAGCGTGGGTACTTTAGGATTTTTCGTTAATAATAAGAAAACGTTAAATCCTTTAACTACTCCAGATATACTTACAAATCATATTAAATTAAATGAATTTTACAAAAAAAAAATTAAAAATGTTATTATTGAAACATCCAGTCATGGATTAAAGCAGGGAAGATTGAATGGAATAAAATTTAAAACTGGTATCTTTACTAACTTTTCACAAGATCATCTAGATTATCACAAATCTATAAAAAATTATTTGCATTCAAAATTATTACTTTTTTCTAGTTTATTATCAAAAAAAGGTACTATAATTTCTAACGGCGAAATAAACAAAAATTATTTAAAAAAGTATAAAAATAAAAAATTATTATATGGGAATTGTGGAAATACTATAAAAATTATTAGTATAAAACCATCTAATGACTCTAGTATCGTAAAATTAAATTTTAAAAATAAGATTATACAATTTAAGGTTAAATTAATTGGAAAAATTCATATTGAAAATTTAGTTACTAGTATTCTAGCTGCTATTTCTGTCGGAATCAAAATAGATAGTATTTTAAATGTTTTACATAAAATCAAAAATCCTACTGGTCGATTAGATCTAATTTCAAAAAATAATAAAAAAGTTATAATAGATTATGCACATACCCCGGATGGTTTAAATAAAGTTATCGATAATTTAAAATCACATTTTAAAGAAAATATTTTTTTAATTTTTGGTTGTGGTGGAGATAGAGATAAGTCTAAAAGAAATTTAATGGGCAAAATTGCAAATAAACAGTGTTTTAAAGTATATATTACTGATGACAATCCAAGATTCGAAAATGCAAAATTGATTAGACTTCAAATTGCGAAAAGTTGTAAAAAAGCTGAGATTATATCTTCAAGAAAAAAAGCAATCAAAAAAGCACTTAAATTATTAAAAAAAAATCAAATTTTACTGATCGCAGGAAAAGGACATGAGAATTATCAAATAGTTAAAAACAAATATCTAAAATTTTCTGATTATAGTGTAGTAAAGAAATTTATATGAAAAACATTAATCTTAGCAATAATAAGTTTTGTATAGATAGTAGAGATATAGGAAAAAATAGTATATTTGTTTGTTTAAAAGGTAAAAAAACTAATGGACATAATTTTGTAAGACAAAATATTAAAAAAAATTGCAAATTCATAATTAATAAAAAATTTAAATTAGGAAAAAAATTTAATATTTATAAAAAAAAATTAATTAGAACTAATTCACCTCTTAAAACCCTAACTCTTCTAGCGCGCTTAAAAAGGAAAAAGTTAAAAGGTATTTTGTTAGGTATTACAGGTAGCTGCGGTAAAACTACCGTGAAGGAAATGTTATATTTTTTTTTATCAAGTTATTCAACTACGTACAAATCTCCTAAATCTTTTAATAATAAAATTGGTTTACCGTTAAGTATTTTAAATCAGCCTGCTAATTCAAGTTACAATTTTTATGAACTAGGAATGAATAAACTCGGGGAAATAGACTTTTTATCGAAAATTTTAAAACCATATATTGGAATAATTACCAATATTGCTCCAGCCCATATAGGACCTTTAAAATCTTTAAAAAACATATTTAAAGCTAAGTCAGAGATTATTAAAAATATTGAAAAATTTGGTTACATAATTTTAAATGCAGACTGTAAATACTTTAATGAATTAAAAAAGGTTGCAAAAAAAAATAAAATTAAAATTGTTTCATTTGGTATTCATAATAATGCAGACATAAAATTTAAAAAAATTATAAAGAATAGATGCTATATAGAAGAAAATAATAAAATTATAAATTTTGATGTAAAAGATAAATCTGAAATATTTATTAGTAATATTTTAATTGTTTTTTCAGTTTTAAATATTTTGAAACTTAATAAAAAAAAAATGTTAAAAAAAATATCAAAGTTTTCCAACATTAAAGGAAGAGGAAACATTGTTAAAATAAAAATTAAAAAGAAAAAAATAGCAATTATTGATGATAGTTATAATTCTAATCCACTCTCAGTAAAGCAATCTATAAACAGGTTTTCAACTCTAAATATAACAAGATATAAAAATAAATATATATTTTTAGGAGATATGTTAGAGTTAGGTAATTTATCATATAAATTTCATTGTGATTTAGCAAAGTATATTAATCAAACTTCAGTAAAAAAAGTATATTGCGTGGGAACAAAAACAAAATTAACATTTAAAAATTTGAAATTTGAAAAAAGAGGTATTTATTTCCCAAATATTACTTCTTTGGATAAATCTTTAGATGATCTTTTTGTAGATAATGCTATTTATTTGTTTAAAGGTTCTAATGGAACCGGTTTAAATAAAATTTTATCAAAGAGGATTTACAATGTTAAATGACTTATTTTTATCCTTATCTGAAAATTACTCTTTTTTAAATGTGTTTAGCTATATTACATTTAGAACTGGAATTGCGATTTTTACATCTTTGCTTTTTGTTTTGTATTTTGGCAAACCATTTATTAGTTACCTAAAATCATCACCTTATTTTGATCAACCGATAAGATATGACGGTCCTATTTCCCACATTGTAAAAAAAAAAGGTACACCTACTTTTGGAGGGATTTTAATAATCATAGCTATAATTGTTTCAACATTTTTATGGTCAGATATTGAAAATATTTTTGTTCTGATTTCTATTTTTTCAGTTTTATCGTTTGCTTTAATAGGTTTCTTTGATGATTTTTTAAAAATTAAAAGGAAAGACTCAAAAGGCATAAATGCTTATCTTAAATTATTATTTCAAATCATATTTAGTGTAATGATATTTTATCTTATTTCTATTTCTATTAATGCTGATCAACGATATTTGTTAAGCATTCCATTTTACAAAAATTTAATTTTCGATATAGGATATTTTTATTTACCATTTGCAATTATTGTAATTGTTGGGTCTTCAAATGCAGTGAACTTAACCGATGGATTAGATGGCTTAGCTACTGTTCCAGTAATATTAGTAACACTCACATTTATATTAATTACTTACCTAGTCGGAAATGCAATATTTTCAGACTATTTAAAATTAATTAATATTAAAAACATTTCAGAAGTTTGTATTGTCTTGGGAGCAACTGTAGGCGCATGTTTAGGATTTTTGTGGTATAACGCTCCACCCGCAAAAATTTTCATGGGTGATACAGGTTCATTAGCATTGGGCGGGTTATTAGGAACTGTGAGTTTAATAACAAAACATGAAATTGCTTTATTTATTGCTGGAGGGCTATTTGTGTTAGAAGCTCTATCGGTTATTATTCAAGTATTTTCATTTAAGTTCTTTGGGAGATAGATTAGTTAAAAATATTTTTAATTTTTATGGAAAATCATTAAATTATTCAAGATATCTGCCAAGTATTAATAAAATAAATACCTTTAAAATTATTACAAAGAAACCAATCAAGCCATCAAATAAAGAGATTGTAATAAATCCTAACTCAAGATCAGCGAAGTTAAGAGTTATTAAAAAAATAAATAATGAAAGGGTTTCTATAAGTATTAATAATACTGGAATGGAAAAATATCTCACACTCGAAAGTCAAATTAATGAATAAAAATATTTTATTATTAATAATTATATTATCTATTGGTTCATATTCAAACAATTTTTTGAACCAGAAATCTGAAGAGCTAGATCTTGAAGTTAATAAAAAAAAAAAATAATATTGGACCTTCGAAAAAAAATTAAAATTGAAAAAACAGAATTTAATTATTTAATTAATCCTGAAAGAATACAGAAATTAGCAAACAAACATTTAAAA
>PAFP01000056.1 GCA_002704185.1 Candidatus Pelagibacter sp. | reverse complement strand
AGAAAAGAATAAGGACTGTAAACAATTCAAGTCTTCCCAGCAACATACCCATTATTAAAAACCATTTCGCAAGATTAGATAAATATGCGAAGTTTTCACTAGGACCAATAGTGTCTCCAAGTCCCGGACCTACATTTGATATAGATGTTGCAGCACCAGATATTGAGGTTATTAAATCTAAACCTGTAAGTGACAACAACAAAGATAATAATAAAAAAAGCCCAATGTATAGACAGACAAAAGTTAATACTGAAGACAAAAATTTATCATCAATAGATTGATTATTATATTTAACTGGAAATACTCCATGAGGATAAAATATATTTTTTATTTGTTTTTTAATAAATTGACCAATAATTTGAAATCTAAAAATTTTTATTCCACAAGTAGTCGATCCTGCGCATCCTCCAATCAACATTAATAAAAGAAAATAAAAAATAGCAAAATTACCCCAACCACTATAGTCATTTGTTGTAAACCCTGTTCCAGATATTATTGATGTTACATTAAATAATGCTGACCTTAATGATGTTAGCAAATCTTGTTGTAAATAAATAATACCGTACAGAATAATAATTAAAATTGAAAAAATCAGAAAGAAAATAAAACCTTGTATCTGCTTGTCAGAAAAAAAAATAGTTCGATTACCTTTTACAAATTTTAGATAACTTAAAAAAGGTATACTACCTAGAATAATAAAAATTATTGCTATTAATTCAATCTCAAAACTATTGAAATGCTTAAAAGAATTTGTATATGTAGAAAAACCACCTGTTGCAATAGTAGTCATTGAATGAGCTATTGCATCAAATACTCCCATTCCAAAAATGGTATAAAAAAAAGCACAAATAACAGTTAATGCAAAATAAATTTTAAAAATAGCAACCGCTATTTCTCTTGAGCGTGGTAATATTTTTTCCGATGTATCTGAACTTTCGGATCGAAAAACTTGCATTCCTCCCACATTTAATAGTGGTAATATTGTAATAGCCATTACAATTATACCAATCCCACCTAACCATTGAAGTAACGCTCTCCATATCAATATTCCTTTTGATGATTTTTCTACATCAATTAATATTGTTGAACCTGTAGTAGTTATGCCTGACATAGTCTCAAAATATGCATCAGTAAAAGTTAAATTTAATTTTGAAAACATAAAAGGTAATGAACCAAATAATGATATGATTATCCAGGCCAAGGACGTCATAAGAAATGCATGTTGAATATTTAATTTTTTATTACTTGTTTGATTTGTTATAACCAAAAGTATACCTATGAACGCTGTTAAAACTGCACATATTGCAAAAATATGTGAACCACTTCCCAAAAATTGCTCAACAAAATACGGTATAAGCATAACTAAACTTAGAATTATTAATAAGTATCCAGATATTAAGAAAACCGTTTTTATTCCTGAATTCATTTTGATAGTTATTAAGAATATAACAATATTCGGTTTGGACTTATAGTCTTTCTATTTTATACTAATTTAATTTTAGGCCATTTTAGCTTATAAGAAAATAATGATCGATGATTATTTAAATAGTAAATCCTGGCCATTTGTTGAAGCTAAAAATTTACTAAAGAGAAGAAAAAAACAGATTGAAGCTAAAGGCTATGCACTGTTTCAGACAGGTTATGGCCCAAGTGGCTTACCTCATATTGGCACATTTGGAGAGGTTTGTAGAACAATAATGGTTATACAGGCGTTTAAGAAATTATCAAATATCCCGACAAGACTTTACACATTTTCCGATGATTTAGACGGGTTAAGAAAAGTACCAGAAAATATTGAAAATTCTGATGTATTAAAACAAAATTTAGGAAAATCATTAACATCAATTCCTGACCCATTTAAGAAATTTTCAAGTTTTGGGGAGCATAATAATGAAATGTTCAAAAAATTTTTAGATGAGTTTAAATTCGATTATGAATTTAAAAGTTCAACTAAACTTTATCAAAGTGGTATTTTTGATAAATCACTATTAAAGATTCTGGATAATTATGAAAAGGTGAACGAATTAATTTTACCAACACTCGGTGAAGAAAGAAGAAAAACTTACAGTCCATTTTTACCAATTTGCCCTGATACAGGTAAAGTTTTAGAGGTACCAATTGTAGAAATTTTGAAAGAAAAAGGTGAAATAATTTATGAAAATAATGGAAAAAAAATTAAAACATCTGTGACAGGTGGTAATTGTAAATTACAATGGAAAGTTGATTGGGCAATGAGATGGCACGCTTTAGAAGTAGATTTCGAAATGTTTGGAAAAGATCTTATACCTAGTTCTGAACTATCGTCAAAAATTTGCAAAACTCTTGGCACGACACCACCCAACAGTTTTTTTTATGAATTATTTTTGGACGAAAAAGGTGAAAAAATATCTAAATCAAAAGGAAATGGAGTTCTTATACAGGATTGGTTAAAATATGCTTCACAAGAGAGTCTCACATTTTATATGTATCAAAATCCTCAAAGAGCAAAAAAACTTTATCCTGAAGTTATACCAAAAACGGTAGACGAATATTTAAATTTTTTAGAAAAATTTATTTCTCAAAATGTAAAAGAGAAACTTGGAAATCCGGTTTGGCATGTACATGACGGCAATCCCCCAGAGGAAAAGAATGTAATTTCTTATGCTGTATTATTAAATTTAGTTAGCGCAAGTAATTCAGAAAGCCAAGATGTTATTTGGAAGTTTATTCAAAATTTTAATCCGGATATTACTCAAAAATCCCATCCAATATTAAATAATCTTGTCAGTAAAGCCATTATTTATTTTAAAGATATAGTTAAACCTAAGAAAAAATTTAGAAAACCAAATGACTCTGAATTAAAAGCATTCCAAGACTTAATTAATACATTAGATCAGATTAGTGACAATCAAAGTCCAGCAGAAATACAAACTGAAGTTTTTTCTATTGGAAAAAAATACTACGAGAAAGATAAATTGAGAGAATGGTTTAAAACTATTTATGAAGTTATATTTGGGGATGAACAAGGCCCAAGAATGGGATCATTTATTAAATTTTACGGAGTACAAGAAACAAAAAAATTAATAGAAGAGAGAATTAAATAAAATGATATATGATATTATTAATTCATTTCTAAAAAAAACAGACCCAGAGGTTGCTCATAATTTAGCGATAAGAATATTAAAAAATAATTTTTTACCAATTAATAAATTCATAAAAAAACCAGAAAAAATTTTATCCTCAGCAAATTTTGGAATTAAATTTACATCTCCATTAGGTTTAGCAGCTGGATTTGATAAAAATGGAGAAGTTTATAATAGTTTTTTTAGCTTAGGTTTTGGTTCCGTAGAAGTTGGAACAATAACACCCAAACCTCAGTTTGGTAACTCTAAGCCTAGAGTTTTTAGGTTATCTGAAGATAGAGCTATTATTAATAGACTAGGTTTTCCAAATGATGGAGTGGAAATAATAAAAAAAAGATTAATCAATAATAAAGCCGAGGGTATTCTAGGCATAAATATAGGACCAAATAGAGAAAATTCCGAGAAGATAGAAGATTATATAAACTTATTTAATCAATTCAAAGAGATTGCAAATTATATAACAATAAATATTTCTTCACCAAATACTGAAGGATTAAGAAATTTTCATAAAACTGAAAAATTAAAAACATTACTTTTAGAAATTAATAATGCTAATAAAACGAATAAAATTCCAATTCTAATTAAAGTATCTCCAGATCTTCAAGAAGAAGACACCGAAGGTTTCTGCCAGATTTTAGTTGAACAAAAAGTTGATGGGGTAATTTTAACCAATACTACTAATACAAATCGTAATAATTTAATTAATATGAATAAATCTGAAAAAGGTGGTCTATCAGGTTTTCCTTTATTTAAATTATCAAATGAAAAAATAAAAAAATTTTATAGTTTGATTGGAGATAAATTGACTATTATAGGCGTTGGAGGAATATTTGACGGTGAAACCGCTTATGAAAAAATAAAATGTGGAGCATCACTTTTGCAATTATATACATCGTTAGTTTTTGAGGGTCCCTTTATAGCCTCTAAAATCAATCAAGAATTAAGTTATTATCTAAAAAAAGACGGATTTAAAAATATCTCAGATGCGGTTGGAATATATAATAAATAACATCATTATCTGAGCAATTATAACTAAATAGGTTAAATTTCTCCTTAAATATATATATTCTTTTTTAANATCTAGATATTTATTGTCTATAAAAAACAATAAATAAAACAATAGACAATTTAAAATAATTTTTAATTCTGAAATAAAAAATATTTCTGAAATTAAACTAATTATTGGTATTAATATTGTTATAACAATTAGTAATTTGTTATTTGTCAAAGTTAAATTTATCCAAGAACAACCAGATAAGAAACTTACAATTATTAAAGAGTAAAAAAAGAATATATCTTTAAAATAAAAAGCATCAAATTTAGTATATAATACTATTAAGAGATAAAAGGGTAATAATCCCAAATAAGATAAAAAACTTATCAATTTTTTATTCTTCATTAAAATATTTTTTTAAAACTGTAGGCGACTAAAATACCCAAGGCTATAGCAATGGTGATTGAAAATATTGCATATATTTCCGGATTTTGGGAGGAAATATTTATCAACCCTTGAGAAAATGAATTTAATTCAACAGGATTCTTAAAGTTTGTAATATTTACTGCTGGAATAATTTTTTCTTGAAATAAATCATAACCAAATTTTAAGCCACAACCTAAAACTACAATAGATAAGATAGCACGCAACTGTTCGCCTCTCATCTTAATATTTATATATGTTCCTAACTGTGCACCAGTAACTGAACCTAAAACTAAAATGATTACTAAATAAAAATCTATCGTATTATTTTGTAAAGCATGAAGCAAGGTAACTCCGATCATTACAAATATCATTGCTAATAATGAAGTACCAGGAACTAACTTTGCTGGCATACCAATAATATAAATTAATATCGGTACTAATAAAAAAGCACCACCAACTCCTAAAATAGATGACAATAAACCAATAATGACTCCAAAGAAAATTGGGGGAATGATGCTTATATAAAGCTTTGAAGATCTAATTCTGGTTTTAAATGGCAAATTATGTATCCAATAGTGTTTATGTAATTTTCTTCTTATAAACCTTTTTTGACTTATTCTTCTGATTTCACTAAGACTCTCAAATAACATTGATATACCAACAATTGTTAACAAACTAAAAAAAAGAATCGATATGAAATAATTTATAGAACCTTCATTTAAGAAGTAAATAAAAATTTTAATACCAATAATTGAACCAACAATTCCTCCAATTAATATTAAAGCACCCATTTTTAAATCAAGCTGACCTTTAAAATAGTGTGCAAGTGTTCCAGACACTGATGCTGCAAGAATATTATTTGCGCTATTTGCAACTGCATAAATAGGGGGTATTCCAAAAAAAATTAAAATCGGTGTCATTAAAAAACCTCCACCAATACCTAACATTCCAGTTAATAGGCCAACAACTGTACTAATTAAAAGGAGTAAAGGACCATTAATAAAAACTTCAACTATGGGAAGATAAATTTCAAACATTAATATTTAATTATAAATAATGAATTATTCCCTGAATTACGAAATGTCAAATGAGATAAATTAAACCTTGACCATAATTAGTTATCCAAATATACCAATTCTCAAATGTCAAATTATTGCGAATTAACTGGAAAAAAACCCTTGAGCGGTAATAACGTTAGTCATTCTAATAATAAAACTAAACGTAAGTTTTATCCAAATTTGAAGTTAGTTTCACTTAAGAGTGAAATATTAAAAAAAAATATAAAACTGAAACTATCTACAAGAGCTTTAAAAGCTGTAGATTTCAAGGGAGGACTAGACGAATATTTGCTTAAAGCAAAAAATAAAAGACTTTCATCGAAAATTAAAAAATTAAGAAAAATTATCATTTCTAAAAATAAATTAATTGAAAAAGTATAATACAATCATACCTTTTGTTTTATCTATGATGCTTATAGTTTTAGCATCAAACTATCTGGTTCAATTTCAATTTAACTATTTAAATTTAGAAAATATTTTAACCTGGGGTGCATTTACTTATCCAATAGCATTTCTTGTTACAGACTTAGCAAATAGAGTATATGGATTAAATTTTGCAAAAAGGATTATAATAATAGGGTTTTTCTGGGGTGTTGTTGTATCGTCTTTTTTTTCATTAAAGGTAATAGATTTAATCTCATTAAGAATTGTGATTGGTTCAGGTTTAGCGTTTTTATCAGCCCAAATGATTGATGCTATAATTTTTGACAAATTACGTAATCAAAGTAGATGGTACGTTCCACCTATAATTTCATCTTCGATTGCATCTTTTTTTGATACTATTATTTTCTTTTCAATCGCATTTTATAATACTGGAGTGCCCTGGGTTACTTTATCGATTGGTGATTTTTGTGTTAAAATGATAATGGCTTTATCTTTATTAATTCCTTTTAGATTAATTTTATTAAACTTTTTTTTAGTTAATCGATCTTCTTCTAATTGATTTTTTCGTAAAAAGATCAACAAGCCTATCAACAATTGCATCTCCTAGTTCTGATACATCAGCAATTTTAAGTGCATTCTTATAATAGTTAGTAACATCGTGTCCGATACCTATTGCATTAATTTCAATATTAGAATTATTTTCAATCCATTTAATAACATTTTTTAAATGTATTTCTAAATAATTTCCGGGATTGACCGAGAGTGTTGAGTCGTCAACAGGTGCTCCATCTGATATGACCATTAAAATTTTTCTTTCTTCTTTTCTTTTCTTTAATCTAGAGTGCGCCCAAAGTATAGCTTCTCCATCAATATTTTCTTTTAAAATACCCTCTTTGAGCATTAAACCCAAATTACTTTTTGCTCTTCTCCATGGTAAATCAGCAGATTTATAAATTATATGACAAAGGTCATTTAACCTTCCTGGATTTTCAATTTTATTTTTCATCCAAATTTCTCTACTTGACCCACCTTTCCAGTTCATTGTGGTAAAACCTAATATCTCAACTTTAACTGAACATCTTTCTAAAGTTCGAGATAAAATATCAGCACAAATTGCTGCTATCGTAATAGGTCTTCCACGCATTGATCCAGAATTATCTATCAATAAAGTTACGATAGTATCTTTAAAGTCAATATCTTTTTCCTTTTTATAAGATAACGAGTTAAATGGATCCATTATTATTCTTGGTAGTTTTGAAGAATCCAATAGGCCTTCTTCCAAGTCAAAACTCCATGACCTATTTTGTTTCGCAAGTAATTTTCTTTGTAACTTATTTGCTAACCTCGAGATAAATATTTGTAAATTTGACATTTGTAAATCAAGATTACTTCTCAATTTTACTATTTCATCTCCTTTTATCAAATCTTTTGCATCTATTATTTTATCAAATTTATTAGTAAAAATTTTATATTTATTTACTTTTCCTTCTTTAGCATGTTTTCTTTGATTATTTTGAATATTTTCATCATCACTATCTTCTAAAAAAACCTCAGAGTTATTTAGTTCAGGATCAAATTCTATTTCTGGTACAATACTCTCCATGTCGATATCTTGTTCATCTGAACTTTGATTTTGTTCGTTCTCCAATTTTTCTTGTTGATTTTCAGACTGATTGTTGTTGTCTTCATTTTCATCATTCTCAATATTTTGTGGGTTAGTATCTTGGTCTTTTAAATCTAGATCTTGTATTATTGAATTTATATTTTCGGAATATTTAGTTTGATTTTTTATGTTTTTATTTAAATTAATAACTTTATTTATTATTTTATCATTGAAAAATTGGTCCCATCTTTCAAAATCATTTTTTTTATTTTCTGGAACTTTAAAATTCATTATTTTTTTTCTTAAATAGGCTTCAAAGGCGTCAGCTATAAAGTTTTGAGAATGGATTTCACTGTTACTAATTTTTTTTGTATAATAATCATTTAGGTTTTTTTTTATACCCTCATACTGTTCACAACCAATTTTTTCATATCTTATCTTTTCTGCAATTTTGTAAAGAGTTTTGCTAATTTGCCCTACGGGTTCATTTTTTTTATATATGAGCTCATCATTATATTTAAGTTTTAGAGCCTGAGTATCTGATGTAACACGTGCTTCTATAATTTCATCTTTATTTTTTAATGAAAATAACTGTGGCTGTTGAATAGAGTTAAACTTTTCTTTTTTCTCGTTGTAACTTTTTCTTGCTAAAGCCTTTGCGGTAGACTGTATTGCACCTTTTATCTTGTCTAAACTATTGTTCATTTTTATTAGATGACTTTTCGTCAACTAAATCATCTTTGATTTCTTGTCCAAAGCAACGTTGATAATATTCAGAAACTATAGCTCTTTCTAATTCGTCACATTTATTTAAAAAGGATATCTTAAAAGCATGAGATAAATTATTAAATATTTTATAATTATCTGCCCAAGTTATAACTGTTCTAGGACTCATTACAGTTGAAATGTCACCATTTGCGAAACCGTTACGTGTTAAATTTGCAGTCTTAACCATATTGTTAATTATTTTTTTACCATCTGCATTATTTAAGAAATTGCATTTTGCTAAAATTATTTCTTCTTCTTTTTCTTGTTTCAAATAATTTAATGCTGTAACAATGTTCCATCTGTCCATTTGACCTTGGTTAATTTGTTGCGTTCCATGATATAAACCTGTCGTATCGCCCAGGCCTATTGTATTAGCTGTTGCGAACAATCTAAAAGAGTTATGTTGTTTTATCACTTTATTTTTATCAAGTAATGTAAACTTCCCGTCACTTTCAAGAACTCTTTGAATTACAAACATCACATCTGGTCGTCCTGCATCATACTCATCAAATACTAATGCTACTGGGTTTTGTAATGACCAAGGTATAATACCCTCCTTGAATTCTGTAATTTGTTTGTTATCTTTTATTACGATAGCATCTTTACCAATCAGATCTATTCTACTAATATGACTGTCGAGATTAACCCTTACACAAGGCCAATTTAGTCTTGCAGCTACTTGCTCAATATGAGTAGACTTTCCTGTTCCATGAAATCCTTGAATTAATACTCTTCTGTTATTTGAAAAACCAGCAAGAATTGCTAGAGTTGTATCTTTATCAAAAATATAATTTTCATCTATCTCTGGCACATACATATTTTTTTTTGAAAATCCATTAACTTCCATATCGCTATCTATGTTAAAAGTTTGTTTAACGGAAATTTTTAGGTCTGGTTGTTGTTCAAATGTGGTTTGACTCATATTGTATTTTTTTGTTCCTCAATTGTAGTTTTTAAATATGTATAAGCAAGCGTTATGTCTTTCAATTTTTCTTCATATTTTTTGTTACCAGAGTTCATATCAGGGTGGTATTTTTTAACAAGTTTTTTAAATTGATCCCTAATTCCAATCCAATTTACATCAGTATCTAAATTCATTTTTTTTAAAGCTGATATTTGTTTATCGCTATATTTTGATTTTAATTTATGCAAATTGGTTTTAAATTTTGAATAAATCAGTAACTCATCTTCAATTGCATTGTTCCATAATTTCTGAAAAAAAGCGTCTCGAGATCCAAATTTTTGTGTTTTTCGGTGACCAATAATATCATCATACATAAAATTCTCTATTTCTAACTCGGACATGCCATCAAAAAAATCCCATTTTTTGTTATATTCACTTATATGTTTTTCACAAAACCACATGTAACTTAATCTGTTTTTAGAAGGTGCTTTAAATTCACCAACATCATTACAGCCGTCCCAGTCACATGATAATTCTATATTTTTTTTGGTGTATAAAATATAATGGTCATAACATAAGTGTTTATATTCCTTATTTTTTTTGTCCCTTATAAGAACTTTTTTATAAGACGGTTCAGTACAATTTAAATTTTCACAATTTTTTTTCATTATGTTATATTAATAAATAATTTTTAATGAAACTTGAAGATAATATTAAACTTAAATTAGAAAAAAATTTCTCTATTTCTAATATAAAAGTCGTTAATAATTCAAAATATCACAGTAATCATAAAGATTCACCAAATAATAATAATAGTCATTTTTTAATAAAAATTCAAAATAGAAGTCTTTCAAAAGAAAATAAACTACTTGTGCATAGGCAAATTTATTCTATTCTAAAAGATGAAATGAAAATAATACACGCTTTAGAAATACAAATTAGTGAGTGATTTTATTTTTTTCAGGGATAATAACTTTCAATTGAGTTATTTGATTTTTCTTTTTATTTAAAATTTCAAATGATATATCATTAAATCTAAATGTTTGCCCAACTTCTGGAAATGTTTGTGTTTGGTATATTATATAACCTGCAAGTGTTGAGGAATTTTTTTCATTAATGTTAAGATCAAGTGTTCTATTTACATCTCTAATATTAACATCTCCTCTTACGCGAAATATATTTTTACCTATCTTTCTTATTCCAATAGTTGATATATCAC
Source organism: Candidatus Pelagibacter sp. (assembly GCA_002704185.1). Lineage (GTDB taxonomy): Bacteria > Pseudomonadota > Alphaproteobacteria > Pelagibacterales > Pelagibacteraceae. The sequence continues at coordinate 2,525 of PAFP01000056.1, read as the reverse complement.
TTTCATCAAAAATATTTCCTACAATTTCTTCTATGATATCTTCTAAAGAAATTAATCCTAATAATTCCCCATATTCATCTACTACAAATGCAATTTTTTCGTGTCTATCAATAAATGCGTTTAATTGATCTTTAACTTTTGTAGTTTCAGGTATGAACCAAGGTTCCAGTATTCCGGAATGTATATTTTTAATATTTATATGACCATTATTATCTAATTTCGATAATAATTTTTTTGCATGAACTACGCCCAAGATATTATTCGGATTTTCTTTCCAAATAGGTATTCTACTAAATGAACTTTTAGAAATTTTAATAAAATACTCATCTGTTTCATCTATATTTATTGAATATATATTTTTTCTATGTGTCATAATTTTTTCTACTGTCATTTCTTTTAAGTCTAATATTCCATTTAGCATATCTTTTTCATCTTTTAATAAAATACCTTCGTCCTCATGCATATTAATTATATTTCTAATATCTTCTCTGACGGTTGCATCTGTAACTTTTTGTTTTTCGATTTTGAAAATTTTGAAAATTAAAATATTAAATTTTTTAATTATAAAAACAAAAGGACTAAAAATTTTTAGAAAAATCGTTAGAATAAATGATAGAGATAACGCATACTTATCTGATTTTATTAAGGCGATATTTTTAGGTAAAATTTCAGCAAATATCACAATTAATACAGACATAACTATTGTTGAATAAATTACTCCCTCGTCACCGTATATTTTAATTAAAATTGCTGTTGCTAATGCTGAAGCCAGTATGTTGACAAAGTTATTACCAACTAAAATGGAACTTATAAGATCGTTTTTTTTTTCTATTAATTTCAAAACTCTTAAAGCCTTTTTATCACCTTTATTTGCTAATTTATAAATTTTACTTTTTCTGACAGATGTTAAAGATGTTTCTGAACCTGAAAGAACAGCTGAGATTATTACAAGAAGTAAAATATATAATATAGAGATATAATTAAATGTATCCATTTTATTTTAAAAGAGGAAAAAAGCTTTTATTTAAATCTGCCTTTTTAATTACGGCTTTACCGATATTTTTTAATAAAATTAAATTTATCTGATTACCTTTAAATTTTTTGTCTTTTTTCATAATTTTTAAAAAAGTTCCAATATTTTTTGTGTTTAGAAAATTATTATATTTATAATTAAAATTATTTAACTTATAAAAATTTATAATTCTGTCAAATTCTTTAAAACTTAATAATTTATAGTTTAGAGATATTTTACAAGCAACAATCATTCCTATAAGTACAGCTTCTCCATGGTTGATCTTTGAAGAATAATTAAACTTAGTCTCTAAAGCGTGCGCAAAAGTATGACCGAAATTTAATATTGCTCTAATATTTTTTTCTTTTTCATCTTTTTTAACTATTATTGATTTACAATTACAACTTTCCAAAACCGCCTTTTGGATTATTGATAATTTTTTTTTTTTTAATATGTGGTGTGAGTTTTTTTCTAACCATACAAAAAATTTAGAATTCATAATAAGTGAGTATTTTAAAATTTCAGCAAATCCTGAAACAAATTCTCTGCTTGGAAGTGTCTTTAAAGTACTTAAATCTATCATTACAAACTCAGGTTGGGAAAAAGTACCAATTAAATTTTTACCATATTTATTATTTATTCCTGTTTTTCCTCCAATAGATGAGTCGACTTGAGCTAGTAATGAAGTTGGTATTTGAATAAATTTAATACCTCTTTTAAAAATACTTGAAGCAAAACCTGACAAGTCACCTACTACACCTCCGCCAAGAGAAATAATTAAATCATCTCTTGTAAAATTATTTTTTGAAAGATAATTTGTAATTTTTATTGTATTATTAAAATTTTTAGATTTTTCACCATCATTAATATTTAAAATTGTAAAACTTAAACTTTTTGAGAAGGATTTTTTTACAATTAATTTATATATTAATGGAATTTTTCTTGTAGATATTAATAGAATTTTTTTAACATTTGGCAATCTTTTTTTTTGTATTTTACCAATATTTTGTAAAATTTTTTTTCCAATAAATATAGGATATTTTTTTGATTTTGTTTTGACTGTATAAGTGATCATATAAATTTTATTATTTTATTTACTATCTCAGATTTATTTTTATTTAGAACTTTTATTTTAACATCGGCCTTTGTATATATACCTTTTCTAGTATTCATAATCTCACTTATAGATTTGTTTAAATTTCTATAATCAAGTATCGGTCGAATATTATTAGAGTTACTCAAACGTTTAATCAAAGTATCTTTATTAACTTCAATCCAAAAAGATTTACCACATTTTGCAATTACATTTCTTATATGTTTATTCATAAATGCACCACCACCAATCGAAACAATTTTTTTCTCACCATTTATAAACTTTTTGCAAATCTTTTCCTCTAATTTCCTAAAAAAAACCTCACCTTTAGTTGAGAAAATCTCTTTAATTTTTTTCTTTGATATTTTTTCAATTTCACTATCAGTATCTATAAAATCCAAACCTGTTTTTCTCGCTAAT